>ONVE01000008.1 GCA_900321215.1 uncultured Eubacterium sp.
AGTGAATCTTTCTATAAGCTGCACCGGAAGATTATCAACGCAGAAATATCCAAAATCTTCGAATGTTCTAAGTGCCGTGGACTTTCCCGCTCCACTCATTCCCGTAACAATGATAAATCTCATTTATCTGTCCTCTGTTCAAAAAATAGTACGTCAGAACTCCCCGATAAGCCTTACCTCAGGTTCAAGCTCAACGCCGAATTTTTCCATTACGATTCTTTTTACATCTGTTATAAGCCTGTAAATATCATCTGAATTTGCATTATCATAATTTATCACAAATCCGCAGTGTTTTGTCGATACCATCGCACCGCCGACCCTGTAGCCCGCAAGTCCGCTGTCTTCTATAAGCTTTCCTGCAAAATATCCTGTCGGTCTCTTAAATGTAGAACCCGCACTCGGATACTCAAGCGGCTGTTTTTCAACACGCCTTCTGTTAAGCTCCGTCATAGCTGCTGTGATCTCTTCCGGATTCTTCTTCTCAAGCTTTACTGCCATGCCGGTGATTATCATATTTTTCTCCATGACAATGCTGTGTCTGTAATCAAAATGCATTTCCTCAGGGCTTAGGCTCTTTAATTCCCCGTCAACGATAACATCCACTCTGGTCACAACATTTTTGATCTCACCGCCATATGCTCCGGCATTCATAAATGCCGCTCCGCCCACTGAGCCGGGTATACCTGATGCAAATTCGAAACCGGACAGACCGTTATCACGGGCAGTACGTGCCACGGCGGAAAGCATGGCTCCCGCCTCAGCATATATTTCTTCTCCCGAAACGGTTATCTTACCGATCTTATCCGAAATCTGAATCACCGTACCACTGTAGCCCTTCTCCGAAACAAGAAGATTACTGCCGTTTCCTATGATCAGATATTCTTCTTTATCCTCACAGCATTTTCTTACAGCCTCCTTAAGCTCGTTAATAGATTCAGGTATAAGAAAACGTCTGGCATTTCCTCCTGTTCTGAAGGTTGTATGCTTACTCATGGGTTCATCAAACAACTCTATCATCTAAAAAGTTTTTCCTCTCGATCATTAGATATTATTTTGTAGTGGCAAGATAAGCTCCGCCGTACATACCTGCATCATTTCCGAGGGTTGCAAGCTCAAAGCCGGCATTCTTTGATGCATGGAATGCATACTTCTGATAAGCCTTCTTAACAGCATCGATAAGGATGCTTCCTGCTCTTGAAACGCCTCCGCCGATAACGAATACCTCAGGGTCAACAACGCAGGATACCTGTGCAAGCGCAAGGCCAAGCTTATTTCCAAGTTCATCTACAAGCTCCATTGCAAGATCGTCACCGGTCTTTGCCTGATCAAATATCTCCTTTGCAGAAATATACTGAACCTCACGAAGCTTTGAAGGTCTGTCACTCTCATTAAGAGCGATCTTTGCCATTCTTACGATACCTGTAGCAGAAGCATACTGCTCAAGGCAGCCCTTCTTGCCGCAGTTACAGAATTCTGTCTCGTCATTTTTGATGGTCATATGTCCGATCTCGCCGCCGGCACCATTTACGCCTGAAACCATCTTACCGTTGATGATGATTCCTCCGCCGACACCAGTTCCAAGAGTTACCATTACGATATTATCATGGCCCTTGCCGCCGCCCTGCCACATCTCTCCGAGTGTAGCCATGTTAGCGTCATTTCCGGCCTTTACAGGAACACCTGTAAGCTTGCTCAGCTCTTCAGCAACGTTAAATACGCCCCATCCAAGGTTAACGCACTTGATAACTGTTCCGTCATCTCTGACAGGTCCAGGAACGCCCATTCCGATTCCTGCAACATCATTTTTATCTATAGCCTTTTCAGCGATCTTAGCAGATACTGACTCAGCGATATCTCCAAGGATATACTTTCCACCCTCGTCAGTTCTTGTTGTTATCTCCCATTTATCAAGAAGCTTTCCTTCTACATCAAAAAGTCCGATCTTTACAGTTGTTCCACCAATATCTACTCCAAATACATATTTTCCCATTTTTTCTCTCCTCTTTTTATTTATTATTATTCTTCGCAAGGTTCTCAGTAACTCTTCTGTAGAACTCCTGCGCAGCATTGTAGCCCATCTTCTTCTGTCTGTGGTTAACCGCTGCCGATTCAACGATGATGGCAAGGTTTCGGCCCGGTCTTATCGGGATTGAATGCTTTGTGATCTTGTTGCCTAAGAACTCTACGTATGTATCCTCAAGTCCCAGTCTGTCATAATTAGCATCCTTGTTCCACTCTTCAAGCTTGATTACCAGATTGATCTCCTGTGAAAGCTTAACGCATTCAACACCGAACATGGTCTTTACATCTATGATTCCGATACCTCTCAGCTCGATGAAATGTCTTGTGATCTCAGGCGACTGACCGATTAGCTGGTCATCACTTATCTTCTTGATCTCAACAACATCATCCGCAACAAGTCGGTGACCTCTCTTGATAAGCTCAAGCGCAGCCTCTGATTTACCGATACCGCTGTCACCCATGATAAGCACGCCTTCACCGAAAACGTCTACAAGAACCGCATGTATCGAAATTCTTGGTGCAAGCTCCTCATGAAGCCATCTAACAGATTCATGAACAAATGCAGATGTTGCCGAGCTGCTTGAAAGCACCGGTATACCATGTCTCTTACCTGCTTCGACGATGAAATCGTAAGGCTCTATATTTCTGCAGAAAACAAGACAAGGAATAGGAAAACTGAAGAGCTTGTCAAATATCTCTATATTCTCCTCCCTGGTATGCATATCCGCAAGATAAGCATGCTCAACATTTCCGCAGATCTGAACTCTGGCTGTATCGAAATGCTCGAAAAAGCCTGCTAACTGAAGCGCCGGACGGTTGATATCCGGATCGGTTATCATTATCTTATCTGTATCTATCTCAGGCGTATAATTCCTAAGATTAAGTTTTTTTATGAAATTCGTAAGCGAAACGCTGTATTCCTCTGACACCCTGACACCTCCTCATATTTACCGTTTTAACAGTCTGCCATTAAATAACCGCCTTTGGAAACGTTTCCACCGGCATATTAACGTAAACATAATAACGCAAGCATATAATAGCACATTGCGGCGGCGTTTTCAAATACCGATAATAAAACGGAGGCTGTTTTTATATTACTTAAAAACGGCCTCCGTTAAAATATCTATCTGACTGTCTTACTTATACAGTTTAGAATTAGTTCTTCTTAACAAGAAGTGACTTACCTGTCATTTCCTCCGGCTGAGGAAGTCCCATTACCTCAAGAAGTGTAGGAGCGATATCGCAAAGTCTTCCGCCCTCTCTTAAAGTATAATTCTCATCATAGTTGTAGAGAATAAATGGAACAGGGTTTGTTGTATGAGCTGTATGAGGGTTGCCTGTTGTGTAATCAACCATCTGCTCTGCATTTCCGTGGTCAGCACAGAGGAACATAACTCCGCCCTTTTCCTTTACAGCGTCGCATACAGCGCCTACGCACTGATCGATTCTTTCAACTGCTGCGATAGCTGCGCTGAGAACTCCTGTATGACCAACCATGTCAGGGTTAGCGAAGTTGATTACGATAACGTCAAACTCATCACGGTTGATAGCTGCAACAAGCTTCTCGCAAACCTCAGGAGCGCTCATTTCAGGCTGAAGGTCATATGTTGCAACTGCAGGTGAATTAACGAGTGTTCTTTTCTCGTTCTTGTTAGGCTCCTCGATACCGCCGTTGAAGAAGAATGTTACGTGTGCATACTTCTCTGTCTCAGCGATTCTGAGCTGCTTAAGTCCGTTATTTGCAAGATATTCGCCAAATGTATTCTTGATCTCAAGCTTCTTGAAGGCTACCTTCTTGTTAGGGATAGTCTCATCATAATCCTTGAAGCATACATACTCGATAGGCATGAAACCATTTGCTCTCTTAAGGAACTTAATGCACTTTGTATCTGATGCATCACCAGGCTGTGCTGCGATATCCTCATCTGAGAAGCAGAATGCCTTAGTGATCTCTCTTGCTCTGTCAGGTCTGAAGTTGAAGAATATTACTGAATCGCCAGGCTTAACAAGTGACAGAGGCTTTCCGTTCTCGTCTGTGATAACTGTAGGGATAACGAACTCGTCTGTTACGCCGTTATCATAAGAATCCTGCATTGCCTGAATAGGATCTGTAGCCTTAACGCCCTCTCCTGTTACAAGGCTGTCATAAGCCTTCTGGATACGATCCCAGTTATTATCTCTGTCCATTGCATAATAACGTCCTGAGAGAGAAGCAACCTTGCCTACACCGATCTCTGCGATCTTGTCAACAAGCTGCTGAAGGTAATCCTTACCTGATGCAGGAGGTGTATCTCTTCCGTCGAAGAAAGGATGAACATAGACCTTATCAAAGTTTCTCTTCTTGCAAAGCTCAAGGATTGCATAAAGATGTGTATTGTGGCTGTGAACGCCGCCGTCTGAAAGAAGTCCCCAGATATGAAGATCACTGTTCTTTGCGATACAGTTATCGATTGCTTCATTTAACTCCTTATTGTCAAAGAATACGCCATCCTCGATGTACTTTGTGATAAGTGTAAGATCCTGGTAAATGATTCTTCCTGATCCGATATTCATATGTCCTACTTCGGAATTACCCATCTGGCCATCCGGAAGTCCTACCGCAAGCCCTGATGCATATCCCTTCTGAAATGGACACTCAGCCATAAGGCGGTCCATTACAGGTGTCTTTGCCATATAAACTGCATTTGCTTCATGGTTGTCTGACAGACCATATCCGTCAAGTACCATAAGAACGACTGGTTTTCTCATAATGCTATCTCCTTTATAATGAATTAATAGTTAACCTTGTATAAATTTATTCAGTTCAGCGTTATAGCTGTATCCTGCTTTCTCAAGCTTTTCTACGATACTGCTCTTATCCGCTCCGCAGGATGCGGACAGATCGTCAAGAGATGAATAATTATCTCTTAACTGCGTATTAACATAGCTGAGCAGCATGAACGGATCTGATGGTAAACTCATATCTCATCTCTCCTTATCTTGCTTTATCGTAAGGAATATCTGTTAGTTTTCCTTCCGACAGACTATCATAACAGTAAACTGTATTTTAGTCTATATAAAATTCGCTTTATATTATAAATTTATGATCTTTTTAAATATTTTACTGCATAACTTTTTAGTTTTATCATTTTCCTTGAATTATATAAACCCGCTGCATTATATCATGCAGAATATTATGATAAATGTACAGTATATTTAATTAGTGCTCCATCCTTGCAAAGAAGGAAAAATCCGCTATAATCATATATATCAGCGGTTTTCGCCCTGACATCTAAACATTTTAGCAAATAATCAAACGGAGTGCAACGAAAAGTTTTACATGACTAACCCGATCATCTCCGTTACTGAATCCATATAGAATAAAGGCAGTAAATATGAGCGATATAAAAAATCCGGACTTTAAAACAGCTGAAGATAAAAGTCTTTTTGATATTGAATACGAGCTTGGCAAGCTTCCTAACTCTCCCGGCGTATATATCATGCACAGTTCGACCGGGGCGATCCTTTATGTCGGAAAAGCCGTTAATCTTCACAACCGCGTGAGGCAGTATTTCCGAAGCGGTCACGGACATAACAATTCTCCGAAGATAATCAAAATGGTTTCCCAGGTTGCATATTTCGAGTATATCATCACCTCATCTGAGCTTGAGGCGCTGGTTCTTGAATGCAATCTTATAAAGGAGCACAGACCTAAATACAACACTCTTATGACTGATGACAAGGGCTATCCTTACATCCGTGTGACAGTTGAAGAGCCTTATCCGCGCGTATTCATGGTACACCAGATGCACCGCGACAAATCCAAATACTTTGGTCCTTATACCGATAAATCCGCTGTTAAGGATATAGTCGGACTTCTCAGAAAGCTCTACAAGCTGCGCCGCTGCAACAAAAAGCTTCCGGAGCAGGCCATGAAGGACCGTCCGTGCCTCTACTACCAGATCGGTGAATGCAGCGGTCCGTGCAATCTTCTCATTTCAGAAGAAGAATACAAGGAAAATGTGCGAAAAGCCATGGATTTTCTTGGTGGTGATTATAAAGAGACCATTAATTCGCTTACAGAAGAAATGAAGCAGTACGCCTCTTCTCTCGACTTTGAGAAGGCTGCAAAGACACGCGACCTTATCGAAAGCATACGTCATATCATGGATAAGCAGCGTATTTCCGACGTGGATGGCGACGACAAGGATATCATTGCCCTCTCCAAAAATGCTACCGATTCCATGATCTCGGTCTTCTTCGTAAGAAGCGGTCAGCTTATCGGCAGAGAGAATCATCATATGTCGGGCGATATGACCGAAGCAGACGATCAGATAATAGCTGAATTTATAAAGCAGTTTTATTCAGGAACGCCTTACGTTCCGAAGGAAATACTTACGGAATACGTAATCCCAGAGGATACTCTTATCGAGGACTATCTGACAGAGATCAGCGGTCACAAGGTTAAGCTCACAAGGCCTCAGAAGGGTGAGAAGGTAAAGCTTCTTCAGCTTGCCAAGGAGAATGCTTCTCTCGTACTCTCTCAGGATATCGAACGTATCAAGCGGAAGGAAAAACGTACCATCGGAGCAACCATGGAGATAGCCGAGATACTTGGAATCGAAAAGGCTTCACGAATGGAAGCCTTCGATATATCAAACATTTCCGGATATCTTTCTGTAGCATCCATGGTCGTATTTGAAAATGGAGAGCCGCGTAAAAATGCTTACAGAAAGTTCCGTCTCAGAACTGTAACCGGTCCTGATGACTACGCATCAATGAAAGAAGTCTTGTCAAGAAGATTTACTGATGATAAACTTGGTACGTTGCCCGACGTTCTTATGATGGACGGCGGCAAAGGACAGGTAAATGTTGCTGAAGCCGTACTGAACAGCCTCGGTCTGGAAATACCAGTATGCGGCATGGTAAAGGATGACAACCACCGCACCAGAGGACTGTATTATAAGGATCAGGAGGTCCTTTTCAAGCGCGGCAGTGAAGCAATGCACATGATAACTGCACTGCAGGACGAAACTCACCGCTTTGCCATCGAATATCATAAAACCCTCAGAAGCAAGGAGCAGGTTCATTCCCTGCTGGATGACATCCCGGGCATCGGTCCAAAAAGACGCAAGGTTCTTATGCAGCATTTCAAGGATCTTGATGCCATAAGAAATGCTTCTACCGAAGAGCTCGCCCAGGTTCCGGATCTTCCGGAAAATGCTGCTGCAGCAGTTTATGATTTCTTTCATAAAGATGATAATATTTAGATTGAGGTTACAACATGTCGAAATTTCTCTTTCCAACCGAATACTACGACTCAACATATTCAATAGATTTTGAGCACTACTACAGGCTCGGATACAGGGCTGTCCTTTTTGATATAGACAACACCCTTGTCCCACACGACTTTCCATCCGATGAAAGGTCTGAAGAACTGCTGCACCGCCTTATGACGATTGGCTTCAGGGTCTGCTTTGTATCAAATAACAAAGAACCTCGAGTTGCCTCCTTCAACGAAAAGATCGGTGCTGAATATGTTTTTAAAGCCGGCAAGCCTAAGAAAACCGGATATGAAAAAGCTATGGAAATGCTTGGTACCACACGCGGAACTACTCTCTTCGTCGGCGATCAGCTTTACACAGACATCTGGGGAGCCAACCGCGCAGGCATACATTCAATCCTTGTAAAGCCTATCGATAAGCATGAAGAGATCCAGATAGTACTTAAGCGTTTTATAGAAAAGCCTTTCCTGTGGTTGTGGCTCATGAAGCATAAAATGAAAACAAAATAGTTTAGATTATCGGATTAAAGCTTAATCAATTTACAGATTGAAAGAAAAAATAGAAAAATGTCCCCGGCAGGTTTTACCACCCGTCAGGGACATTTTATTATTACCGTTTTACAACGTTTTTGAATTCTCTTGATATTATATATCTGTCGGTTTTATCTACCGTTTTTTAATTACTTCTTTACAGTTACTGTTCTTACAGCTGAATACTCTACCCAGTTTCCGTTAGTAACCTTGCAGCGGTATTTATTACCATTCATAGTCTTACTAGCTGTAAATGAAACTGTATTTGTATTATTTCCGGCAGCATTACTTTTATGCCATGTCTTACCGCCGTCATTACTGATCTGCCACTGATATACAGCAACACTTGATCTTGACTTTACAGAAAATACAGCTGTATCTCCAACATTTACCTTTACATTTGCAGGCTGCTTAGAGATAACAGAAAGCGTTGTAAGGTTAAATACTCTTGAAGTAGTTGAGCCGCCCTTGTTGCTGACAACGCACTTAAACATTCTTCCATTAAGAGTCTTTGTTGCTCTGACGCTGAGAGTAGCTGTATTATATCCTGTTGACGAACTCTTAGCCCATTTCTTTCCGTCAACACTTACATACCATCTATAGCTTAAATCATCACCTTCAGCCTTAACTGTGAATTTTGCCTTACTTCCGCAGATAGTCTTGCAGTCATCAGATTCTGAAGTGATTACAGGCTTTTTAATATTCAGCTTAAATCTGTAATTAAAACCATCCTTTGTTCCCGGAGAATTTATGATCATATAATACTGACCTTTGGCAAGATCAGCAGCAAAAACCTTCTTGCCGGTTCCGGTAAATGTCTCAGAAGTCTGAAATACTACATTATGCGCTGAGTCTAAGATAATAACTCCTATAGTCTTGTCGCCGCTGCTGATCTTCTCATCAGTACCAACGAAAACAGTATATGAAGAGTCCTCCTCAACCGAAAACTTATACATATCGCTAACATCATTTATTGAAATATCAGCACTGTTCTCTCCTGCAAAAAATCCTCTATAGACATTAAAGAATTCTACTTCCTGAGCATTTTCGTAATAATCATAATGTTCTGCCTGTGTTTCGATAAAGCTCTCAGATGATTCCTTAAATGTCAGAGAAAAGTTTACATCAACATTATTTGCGTCATGTCCGCCAAGCTTAAGGTAGCAGTTACCTCCAAGCACAGTCTTCTTCTTGATGCTGTAATAGCTTCCCCAGTTTCCATCATATTCAATATTCCAGAGAACATAAACTGATTTGCCATCCTCAGCAATAAGAGATACATCAACTGATTTTGACGCTCTAATCTCTATAGTAACCTCTCCCGACCTAGCAGCATTAAATGAATATACTGTAGGATCGTAGTCAAAGCTGTTTACGCTGATCTCATAAGTTTTTCCAAGCTCAAGAGGCTTCGGGATAACTATCGTTTCAGCACTTACACCGTTTATGCTTCCAAACGCCCCGCTAAGAACAAGAGCGATCGCAGCTATGCAGCACAAAACAGCTTTTGTAAAATGTGTAAATCCAACCCTTTTCACGCTATTCCTCCTTTTTGATTTACATTTAATAAAAAATCAGGCACTCGTCAATAATAACAAGTGCCTGATCAATTGTAAACTTTTTTCTATTAAACAAGATCAGCTCTAAGCTTCTTAAGCACCTGGAAGGTCTTGCTTCTAAGCTCTTCTGCCTCGAAGAGAGGAAGCATTGTTTCCTTATCAAACTTGCACTTCATAACATTGCTGAGCCAGTCATTTACATATGACTTTACATACTCAACATTCTCATCAGACTTATCCTTAAGTCCGTTCTGAAGATTATTGATGTTCTCAACAACTGAAGGTGTAGCGATCTTATTTGCAGATACAGGTGATGAGCTGCCTTCATTTGAAAGCTCGATAACCTTA
>ONVE01000091.1 GCA_900321215.1 uncultured Eubacterium sp.
ACCATAATTAACAGCATCACCTAATACAGTGAGGAAGTTATAGTTGGTATCGAAATCAATAGCCTTAAGAACGATCTTATCATAATATGTTTCAATATGATTTGTATCATCCTTCTCAGAGTCCTTTTCGACAGCCTTATATGTATATGCACCTACATTACCGTCTACCGGAATCTTTGTTACCTGAGATGACTGCATCTTTACAAGGTCAGAATCTGAAGGTCTCTCACCATTCAGTTTAACGATATAAATATTTCTTGCCTTCTCATGACCATTAAACTTTTCATCAGTTTTTTCATGTCCGTTGCTGTCTAACCACTTACTGATAGGGAAAGAAAGTGTATTAGAACCGCTTGTTGGAGAAACAATATCAGAAATAGCATAAGTATTATAATTTGAACTATGCTCTACTTCGACAATAGCTATATAGCCATCATCTGCTGATACATCTCCGCCCTGTCCGTCAAACTCAACTCTCAGCTCATAAGCTGCCTTGTAATCTGACTTGTACAGGTCGATTGTTGTTTTTTCATCATTGGTAGTTTTTGTAAAGAACTTGTAGCCTGATGGTGGAGTATCCTTATCAAGCTTAGCCTTGAGATCACTTTCTGATATCTGAGTGCCCCATATGCTACCAACATCAACAGAACTAGGATCAACTCCTTCTGCTACTGAATAGAGGTAAACCTCTTCCATGTGATAGTCTTTAGAGATATCATAGTTTCCCTGATAACCACCATTACCCCAGTCAACAGTACCGTAATTATTTGATTTAAAATCAGTGTTATACGGCGAATCATTCCATTCATCATATCGGAATTCACCCTTGTCGAACACGATAGTTGTTGACTTTGAAGAAAGACTATCAATCTTCTTGGCTGCATATGTTGTCCAGGTTTCATTTCCTGATGCTCCCTTATTGTACGCCTTCGCAACCGCTATCACTACAAATGGTCCCTGTATTGGTTCTTCCGGATCCATAAGGGTAGCCTTATCATAGTCAAGCAGATTAATAGTAACTGAATAACCCTGAGTTGCGGCTTCTACCTTTCTCGCCACATTTGGAAACAGCGAGATTACCATTGCGAAAACAGCAAATAAAGCAACAAATCGTCTAAAGCCCTTGGACGTCAACAGTTTTTTTCTTTTTTGCTCTTTCATCTCATCCTCCTTTTTTATATTAGATAATTATGTATTTTTATGATTAGGTGTAAGCGCTTTCATGCTTTTTTGAGCAAAAGAAATAATACTGACCTTTTGCTGCTTTTCTAAAAAAGCGCAAACTACCCCCTTTACATAATGATACTTACTAAGAATATAGCATAGCGTTTTCAAATCTGCAATAAATTATTCACAAATATAATATTAAGATTTGCTAATATCTAGCAAAAACACTACATTTTTGTCATTTTCATGCTACAAATACAATATTTTGTATATTTACAATTTATTAATATTTTGTTATTCTTTTCTTTCCCTGTCCACCGAGCTTCCGGCAGGTACTTACCCAAACTATTTGATATAAAATACCCTAATTTTTTCACATTTATATATTGCAATAATCATTGATAATGGTTTATGATGTATCAATAATATCAACTATTGAGAGGAATAAAAATGAAGAAGAATTGTATCATCGCCCAGTCCGGCGGACCAACGCCTGCTATCAACGCTTCTCTTGCAGGAATAATCAAGGGTATCATTGATTCAGAAGGCTTTGACAAGGTATTTGGTTCCCTCCATGGCGTTACCGGAGTGTTTAACGAGGATTTCCTCGATCTTACCGCACTTGCAGAAAAAGACGACAGATTTCTTGAGCGTCTCTCTCTGTCACCTGCCATGTATCTCGGCTCATGCCGCTTCAAGCTTCAGGATCCTGCCAAGGATGATTCCGACTTTAAGAAGCTTTTTACCATTTTTCATAAAATGAATATCGGTGCTTTCTTTTATATAGGAGGAAATGATTCCATGGACACTGCCGCAAAGCTTGCCGAATATGGCAAAAAGATTGGCAGCGACATACTCTTTGCCGGAGTTCCGAAAACTATAGATAACGATCTTGTACTGACAGATCATACTCCGGGATACGGTTCCGCAGCGAAGTACATCGCTTCATCCCTCCTTGAAATGGCCCACGACACATATATTTACGGTATACCATGCGTAACTATTGTTGAGATCATGGGACGTGACGCCGGATGGCTTACTGCCGCTGCTGCTCTTGCAAGAAATTCATACAACGAGACTCCTCAGCTGATCTATCTGCCTGAGGTAACATTTGATCCTGACAGATTCATTGATGATGTAAAAGAAAAGCTTAAGACACATAATAATCTGATCGTTGCAGTATCTGAAGGCATCCGCAACAGCGAAGGCGAATATATAGCATCCACAAAGGCTGCTTCAGACAAATTCGGCCATGCCCAGCTCAGCGGCGCAGGCAAGGTTCTCGAACATTTTGTCAAAGAGAAGGTCGGCGTTAAATGCCGTTCGGTTGAGCTGAATATCCTTCAGCGCTGTGCTTCTCACCTTGCTTCAAAGACCGACCTCGACGAAGCATTTAAGCTTGGCTATGAAGCAGTTGGTCATATAGTTAATGGCGAAACCGGCTTCATGACAGCGATCAAGCGTATATCTAATACTCCATACACATATAATATAGAAGCAGTTGATGTATCCAAGGTAGCAAATGCAGCTAAGAGCGTTCCTGTTGAATGGATAACTCCTGAAGGAAATGATGTCACAGAGGAGCTTATCAACTACATCAGACCTCTTATCATTGGCGAGGTTGCACATGAATATAAGGACGGCCTTCCAAGCTACATAGATATCAAACATCTTGTATAAATCACTCCTGATCCGGTTGCATGGTCAGGTTGCATGCTCTAATCACACGATCCAGCCATGTAATCCAATCACATGACACAATCTGCGCGATCAAGAGTACAAAAAAATGAGCCTTCGCATATAGTATGCGAAAGCTCTTTTTTTAATTACCCGGATCAATCTTCTCTCCGCCGTATGCTCCTGTTTCATTTGAAAGCATTTCGTTCAGATTCTGAACGTGAGCTGACGGTTCATAATTATCAATATTGAAGAGATATTTATGGAGAGCTATGACATTGTCTGACAGGCTGTCCGCTGCTATGCAGGAACCCTTGCTGTCCGAATCATAGAAAGCATATCTGAACGGGAAGCCGACATTGCTGTCCATATTGTACTTCAGTACCTTCTTGGCAAGATCATACATGCCGTCCTCATCTATACTTGTATATACATAAGGAAGAGATGCGTCTATAGCCTTGTCGATCTTGGACCACTCAGCCTTCTTCATCTTCTTCATCATAGCACTGATGATCTCTCGCTGACGCTCCGTTCTGGTGATGTCTCCGAGATCAGTGTTTCTGATTCTGGCGTACGCTGTTGCCTGCACGCCGTTGACAAGCTGCTTTCCTGACTGAAATACGCCGTCCGAATAAATGCCTGTCGTCTCGATAACATTTGCGATATATTCGTTAAGCTTCTCCAGCTCCTTATCCTTTATCTCAATCTCTATTCCGCCGATTGCATCGATTGCCTTGATAAGACCTGTCCAGTTGATTGCCACAAATTCATGGATATCAAGGTCCAGATTCTCATTCAGGGTGTTAACGGCCATTTCCGGTCCGCCGTAAGCGTACGCCGCATTTACCTTTGTCGTAAAATCGTCATAATCACTTATCTTAAGAAGAGTGTCTCTGTAAACAGAAACCATCTTGATGTCTCCGGTCGAATTATTGATACTTACAATGATAATGGAATCACTTCTGTTTCCGGACTCAAGCGATGCAGAGGTCTGATCTCTTGCATCAAGGCCGAACAGTGCGATATTTGTATAGCCCTTCTGCTGCTTTACCAGCTCTTCATTATTCGTACGTGTTGTAAAATTATCGACATGATTTACCAGAGCCATTTTATTCTTTATGTAAACTCTGATAATAGCCATTACAAGCACAACGATAACGATAAGCTCACACAGAAAGAATATGGCCCATTTACCATTTGATTTCTTTTTATTCTTCATAAGTACTCCTGATCAAATGAATATAACCGATATACTATTCTTCTGCCCGAAAGCTCTTAATCCTCTTACGGATCTTCAGCGTCTCCTTTATCATATTGAAGATGGTTCCAAACCTGATCTTCGAATGATTGTCTCTGTCTCTTGAAAATGACAGAACAACAGGCATTTCAATTATCTTATATCCCATTTTATGTGCAAATGCAAGTATCTCGATATCAAATGAAAAGCCCTCTGTCTCAACATTTTTAAGTATCCTTCTAAGAGCCTCAGTCTTGTAGAGCTTGATACCGGTCTGGGTATCCTTGAGCTTCAGATTAAAGAGCAGCTTAAGGAAGATGTAATAGCCCCAGCTTATGAACTTCCTGAAGAAAGGATAGTTCACTCTGGAATTCTTATGCATCTTCGAACCAATAACTATATCCGCTCCGCTCTCTTCCATAGCTCTTGCGTAGGACTTGAGCATCTTAGGCGTAAGCTCCAGATCCGAATCACAGAAAGCCGTAAGCTTCTTGGCAGAGGTTGACATTCCAAGCTTTACCGCATAGCCCTTACCATGATTCACATCATAATAAACCACTCTGATATGGTCATCCTGCTTCATCGCACGACGAATCTCATCGAGACTGTTGTCAGTGCTTCCGTCATTTACTGCGATTATCTCGTAGTCTGACGCAAATCTGCCGATGATCTTAGACGCCTTCAGAAGGTTATCATAGATATGAAGTCCTTCATTATAAACAGGCATTACTACAGCCAGGCTCTCAACCGTTTTTAAATTTTCCTTATCGTCCATTTTCTCCATCACAGCATCTTGTCCAGTTCTTCTGTAATCATCTTATTGGCAGTTGCAGGATCGCACTTGCCCTTCATTTCCTTCATAACAAAACCGACCATAGCTCCGGCAGCCTTCTTCTTGCCTGCCTTATAATCCTCTACTGCCTTTGGATTTGCCTCTATAGCCTTAAGCACTACTGAAAGAAGCTCTCCGCTGTCTGCCTTGGTTGAAAGGTTATTGTCCTTTACATACTGCTCCGGATCGATATTTTCTTCAAATACCTTCTCGAAGACCTCCTTGGCAACAGCATTATTTATCTCCTTGCTGTCATTCAGTTTAATGAGCTTTACAAGGTTCTCTGCGCTGAATGAAAGGTCTGTTGCATCAACCGACTTCTCCTTCATAAGTCTCATGGTCTCGCCCATAAGCCAGTTTGAAACCTTCTTAGGCTCTGCACCGAGAGCAATAGCCTCCTCAAAGATATCAGCCATATGCTTCTCAGCAGTGATCTGGTCAATATCATATTCAGGGATTCCGAACTCTTCTTTATAACGAAGCTTCTTCTCACGTCTGAATTCAGGCTGTGCAGCCTTTATATCATTTATCCACTCCTCAGATACAAGGATAGGTACAAGGTCAGGATCAGGGAAATATCTGTAATCCTGAGCATCCTCCTTGGAACGCATCGGGTAAGAATAACCCTTGTTGTCGTCCCAGCGTCTTGTCTCCTGAGTTACTCCTTCACCTGACTCGATAAGATCGATCTGACGGCCGATCTCATTTTCAATACATCTTCTGATAGCTCTGAAGGAGTTAAGGTTCTTCGACTCGGTTCTTGTTCCGAATTCTGTCGCACCCTTCTCTCTGATAGAAAGGTTAACATCGGCTCTCATTGAGCCTTCATTTAACTTACAGTCAGAAGCGCCGAGGTACTGTATCGTCTCGCGAAGCTTCTCAAGATATGCGATAACCTCATCAGCCGAACGCATATCCGGCTCGGAAACTATCTCTATAAGAGGAACTCCCGAACGGTTAAAATCTACATAGGTCTCATCCGTAAAGCTGTCATGTACAAGCTTTCCGGCATCCTCCTCCATATGTATCTCGTGAATCCTTATATCCTTTGTTGTACCATCAGCAAGCTCTATCTCAACGCGGCCGTTACGGCAGATTGGATAATACAGCTGTGAGATCTGATAGTTCTGAGGATTGTCAGGATAGAAATAATTCTTTCTGTCGAACTTGCTGTTTCTTGTGATATCACAGTTTGTTGCAAGTCCTACGGCGATTGCCTTATTTACAACCTCTTTATTCAGTACAGGAAGGCTTCCCGGCATACCTGCGCACACCGGACAAACATGTGTATTCGGAGCTCCGCCAAATGCAGTCGAGCATCCGCAGAAGATCTTGGTCTTTGTATTAAGTTCTACATGAACCTCGAGGCCTATTACTACTTCGTATTCTTTACTCATCTTAATATGCCTCCTCTCTACTCTACACCAGGTGTACTTTCTGCACCATTTAATTTTTCATTAATATCTGTTGAACATTCTGTGTTCTTCAGAACACTGCTAAGGTCAGCCTTTTTTGCAGAAGCCTTGAAGCTCTGCTCAAATGTATAAGCTGCTCTGATGATCTTCTTCTCTTCAAATGTCTGTCCGAGAAGCTGAAGGCCTACAGGAAGTCCCTCACTGTCGTATCCGCAAGGAAGTGATATTCCAGGAATACCGGCAAGGTTAACAGCAACCGTGTAGATATCTCCAAGATACATCTTGATAGGATCTGAAAGTGACTCGCCGCACTTAAGCGCTGTCGTAGGTGCAACAGGTCCGAGGATCACATCATATTTCTCAAACGCCTTATCAAATGCCTGCTTGATGAGTGCCTTAACTCTGAGTGCCTTAACATAGTAAGCATCATAATATCCTGATGAAAGGACAAATGAACCAAGCATGATCCTTCTCTTTACTTCTGCTCCGAAGCCCTCTGAACGGGACTTCTTGTACATATCATGAAGATCATCATAATTCTTTGTTCTGTAGCCGTACTTAACGCCGTCAAATCTCTCAAGGTTTGAAGATGCCTCGGCACAGGCGATGATATAATATGCAGGGATAGCGTATTCAACCATTCCAAGGTCAAACTCCTCAACCTCTGCTCCAAGCTCTCTAAGTTTATCGGCAGCTGCAAGGACATTTTTCTTAACGTCCTCATCTATACCCTCAAGGAAATAATCTCTAGGTACGCCTATCTTCATTCCCTTAACATCATTTACAAGCGCTGATGTGAAATCAGTCTTCATTCTCTCATCAGCTTCAGAAGCAGAACCTTCGCCGATACCAACGCTTGTTGAATCCTTAGGATCCTTTCCTGAAATGATCTCAAGCACGGTTGCACAGTCTGTAACATCCTTGCCGAGAGGTCCGATCTGATCAAGTGATGAACCGTAAGCGATAAGTCCGTAACGTGATACTCTTCCGTATGTCGGCTTGA
This sequence comes from uncultured Eubacterium sp., assembly GCA_900321215.1. Taxonomy (GTDB): domain Bacteria; phylum Bacillota; class Clostridia; order Lachnospirales; family Lachnospiraceae; genus Eubacterium_Q. Next base: position 7,332 of record ONVE01000091.1, read on the forward strand.
TACCTGTGATACCGCAGAATGAAGCAGGCTGTCTGATAGAACCGCCTGTATCAGATCCAAGAGCAACAGCACATTCATCAGCTGCAACAGCCGCTGCAGATCCGCCTGATGAACCGCCCGGAACTCTTCCGGTATCCCATGGGTTATAGGTAGGACCAAAATAAGAAGTCTCACTTGTACTTCCCATTGCAAACTCATCCATATTTGTACTTCCCAGATTTACAGCTCCGGCAGAAAGAAGCTTCTCTACAGCTGTACTGGTGTAGGTTGGATAAAAGTTATCAAGTATATGTGATGCACATGAAGCAAGATGACCTTCAATGCACATATTTGCCTTTATAGCGACAGGCACTCCTGCAAGAGGTCCTGTAAGCTCTCCTGCTGCGATCTTTCTGTCGGCTTCGGCAGCATTCTTAAGAGCCTCTTCTTTATCAAATGTTATAAATGCATGTATATCCTTCTCAACAGCTTCTGCTCTTTCAATATATGCGCTGACAGCATCAACAGAGGTTAAATCTCCGGCCTTGATCCTTCTGCCAAGCTCGACAGCAGTCATTGAGAGGATTTCTTCATTTGTTAGCTTTGTCATTTTATTCCTCCGCTCTAAATGCTATTCGAATGTATGAGGAACAATGTATGCATCCTCTGATCTGTCAGGTGCGTTCTTAAGCATATTCTCTCTGTCATCTGTATTGGTTACAACGTCCTCGCGCATTACATTTGCGACCGGGAAGCTGTGGCTCATAGGCTCTACGCCGGATACATCCAGCTCATCCAGCTTTCCGACATAATCAAGCATTTCTGACATATCCTTCTTAGCCTGCTCCTTCTCTTCCGGAGACAGTGAGAGCTTCGCCAGAATGCCTACATAATCGATTGTTTCATCTGTTATCTGCATAATTCCTCTTTTCAGTTAATCATTACCCACACATACATCTGTCCTCTCAGTTGAAGAGAAATACAGCCTTCGAGGACATACGTCCGTGTGTGTCGTCAAAGCATCAATAAACTCCTGTTGCCAAAAGTTATAACTTTTTCAGCTTAGTCTCTAACCTTAATATGTGTCTCGCGGAGCTGCATCTCTGTAACTTCATTTGGTGCGCCGCACATAAGATCCTGGCCTGTTCCGCTCATAGGGAACGCGATAACCTCACGGATATTCTCCTCATTTCTAAGGAGCATGATCATACGGTCTACACCAGGAGCCATACCTGCATGTGGAGGTGCTCCGAACTGGAATGCATTGTAAAGTGCTCCAAACTTCTTCTCAAGGACATCCTTTGAATATCCTGCGATCTCAAATGCCTTCTCCATGATCTTCATATCATGATTTCTTACAGCACCTGATGAAAGCTCTACACCATTACATACGATATCGTACTGGTATGCAAGGATATCAAGCGGATCCTTTGTCTCGAGTGCCTCAAGTCCACCCTGCGGCATAGAGAACGGATTGTGTGTGAAGCCCGGCTTCTTGGTCTCTTCATCGATCTCGTACATAGGGAAATCGTTGATGTAGCAGAAACGATAAGCATTCTTCTCAAGGAGCTCAAGTCTTGCACCAAGTTCATTTCTGATCTGTCCTGCAAAGTTTGCTGCCTGTGCTTCCTTATCAGCGATGAAGAAGATAGTATCTCCGATCTTAAGATTTGCCTTCTCACGAAGCTCTTCTTTTAATTCGTCAGGGATGAACTTATCGATAGGTCCCTTGTAGCTTCCATCCTCAAGAACTTCAAGGTATCCGAGTCCGCCCATTCCGATGCCTGTTGCGAACTTAAGCATTTTCTCATGCTGTCCCTTTGAAAGCTTCTTAGGTACATTTATCGCACGAACTGTCTTGCCGTGGAATGGCTTAAATGTACATCTCTCGAAGAACTCTGAAAGATCTATTATTCTAAGCGGATTACGAAGATCCGGCTTATCTGAACCAAATTCAAGCATAGCCTGCTTGTAGCTGATTACAGGATATGGTGCCTCTGTTACTGCATATCCTTCCGGTGCAAATTCCTTAAATATAGCTGTGAGAACCTCTTCACCTACTCTGAAAACATCCTCCTGTGTAGCGAAGCTCATCTCAAAGTCAAGCTGATAGAACTCTCCTGGTGAACGGTCTGCTCTCGCATCTTCATCTCTGAAGCAAGGAGCGATCTGGAAATACTTATCGAAGCCTGAAACCATGAGCAGCTGCTTATACTGCTGTGGTGCCTGTGGAAGTGCATAGAACTTACCCTTGTAACGTCTTGAAGGAACGATATAATCTCTTGCTCCTTCAGGTGATGAAGCACAGAGGATAGGTGTCTGGATCTCAACAAAGCCCATTTCCTCCATCTTCTTTCTCATGAAGCTGATAACCTTTGATCTGAAAAGGATGTTATCCTTAACCTTCTCATTTCTGAGATCAAGGTAACGATACTTAAGTCTTACATCCTCTCTTACTTCCTTGGATGTCATGATCTCAAATGGAAGCTGCTCGTAAACCTTACCGAGAATATCGATCGAATGTGCCTCGATCTCGATAGTTCCTGTAGGGATCTTTGGATTATATGTTTCCTCGTCTCTATGCTCTACAAGTCCTTCAACTGAGATAGCCTGCTCTCTTGTTATACCGTCAAGAAGGCTTGTATCACGAAGAACGATCTGCATTACGCCGTACATATCACGAAGGTCGATAAATGAAACTCCTCCGTGATCACGGATATTCTCTACCCAGCCTGCAAGTCTTACAGTGCTTCCAACGTCAGCTTCTGACATTTTGTCGATTGTTTTGTCTCTGTAAATGTTTTTCATCTTCTTTTCTCCTGGTTGTTTATTTAAAAGTTATTATGTACGTATCTCTTCCGCCGCGTGCCTTTTCCTCCTGCAGCAAGAAAAAAAGTCCCGAAGCATCTTAAAGACACTTCGGGACGGAAATATCATCTTCCGCGGTACCACCCGCATTAACAACCTGCAGACTATGTGCAAGGTCATTCTCTCTGATGCAATTATAACGTATTGCCGACGGGTACGCTTTTCTTCGCACCGGCTCCGGAGTGTTGGGTAATACAGTTTTTCATCCGGCGGCTCTCAGTCCACGACCGCTCTTCCCTGTGATGTCTTTCAGTACACCGTCTCTTTCATTGCCTTTTCATGTAAAAATGTAAAATCTTAAACGATTATAAGCTACTTATCTTCTTTTGTAAAGTGAAGAAATGATGAAATATCGCATTTTTAATAGTAAACGTAGGTTACCCTTCCGCCTTCTATATAATATTCATGCTCACCGATATAAAAATATCCGGTATAATCAAATCTTACTCTTCCGCCGACGATAAGCCATTCGCCGTTTTCATTTTCAAATGTGCAGACCTTGTCGAACCTTACCATACCATTTTCAACATACCACCAGCCGTTTTCATTTCTGACAAGTCCTGTGTAATCGAACCTTACATTTCCGTTACAGCAGTACCACCAGCCGTTCTCATTTCTGGCAAGTCCTGTAAAGCCTGTATCTATACGTCCGTTGGTGCATTTCCACCAGCCGTAATCGTTCTTAATAACGCTGTTGCAGTTAAAATCAACCTGACCGTTAACGATACGCCACCAGCCGTAATCATTCTTGGCAGCACCGGTGTAAGAAAAATCAACCTTTCCTCCGGTTATGCACCACCAGCCGTTTTCATTTCTGGCTACTGTATCCTTGAACATTACACGGCCGTTCTGAACATACCACCAGCCGTATTCATCATCAACCACACCGGAGATAATGCCGGATGTATTAAAGCTGATCTTTCCATCCTTGCAGTACCACCATGCCTTATCGGTCTTTGCAAAGCCGGTGTATTTAGGTTTTATCTTTCCATCCTTAAAGACAAACCAGCCGGTCACGCCGTTGTATTTTGCCTTCATGCACTCATAATATGAAATCTCAAGCTGATACTTATACCAGACATTCAGATCGACATATTCTTCATCGATGCCGTCAACCTCACCGCAGCAGGTATACTGCCAGTAATTATAATCTCCGGCATAATCTGTCTGATCAGTATAATGAGCAAGCCAGATCTGCATTGATGAAGCAAGGTTTTCTCCGTCAACCTGATCTTCAAGAAAGCTTGCACTTGCGTAAAGGCAGGTTTTATAACCGGCATTTTCGATAACTCTCATAAATGCCTTAACATTACTTGTTGCCTGAGCCTTGCTGATCGTTCCCGGAACAAATCTGCCATAATCACTAAAACTGTACTCATAGTCCATAACTATAGGAAGAGTGATCTTATCAAGATAATCTGTTATACCACCTCTAAGCTGAGTATAAAGATCAGTTCCCTCTGTTGGTGACATATATTCAAGCATCTGCTTTGCTTCTGCTCTTGCTTCTTTCTCATTAAGAGCCTGAGAGAAGAAATACAGTCCTACTTCAATACCATTATCAATTGCGCCCTTGACATTCTCAACAAATTTATCATCAAAGAACATATTTCCCTTGCTGCCGTAACCCCTTGCACCTACTCTGATAAATGCAAATTCTATACCGGCCGCTTTTACCTTCGCCCAGTCGATATCACCCTGCGCATAGGAAACGTCTATTCCGTCAACCATTTCATAGTGACGGTATTTTGAGGCATGTTTTCTGCCGTATTCATCCGTATATGGTGTTCCGGCGCTTACGCTTCCTGCCGGAACCATTATAACCGCCATGGCCACCGCCAGAACGATGCACAAAATATTTTTAACTATTCTCTTTCTGATGCTCTTCATAATTACCCCTCTTTAAATAACCCCTAAATAAGTCAGATTATATTTTTTAATTATTACAGAGCCTTAATTCTCTCAATAGCTTCAACTGTATTCTCATAGCTTCC
>ONVE01000151.1 GCA_900321215.1 uncultured Eubacterium sp.
ATGAACTGTCCAAGTGAATGAAGGTCAGTTGTAAAATCAACTGCTGTAGGGAAGATACCCTTTCCATCCTTACCTTCGCTCTCTCCGTAGAGCTGCTTCCACCACTCTGAAATATAATGAAGTGATGGCTCGAAGTTGCCAAGGATCTCCATTCCAAGACCTGCCTTCTCATGAAGGACATTTCTTACTGCTGCATATTTAAGTACGTCATTGTTATCAAATTCATTATTCAGGCAGTACTCACGACCATTTGCAGCACCCTGCATAAGAAGATCGATGTCTGCGCCTGAAACAGCTATCGGAAGAAGACCAACTGCTGTAAGTACTGAGAATCTTCCTCCTACGTCATCAGGAACTACGAATGTCTCATAGCCTTCTGAATTTGAAAGAGTCTTTAAAGCTCCCTTTGCCTTATCTGTTGTCGCATAAATTCTCTTTGATGCCTCAGCCTTGCCGTACTTCTTCTCCAGAAGCTCCTTGAATATTCTGAAAGCAACTGAACACTCAGTAGTTGTACCTGACTTACTGATAACATTTATAGAAAAATCCTTACCATTAAGTACGTCAACAAGGTCAGCATAATATGTACTGCTGAGGTTATTTCCACAGTAATAAATCTCAGGAGTCTTACGAACGCTCTTATCTACTACATTATAAAATGAATGACGAAGCGCTTCGATAACGGCTCTTGCTCCAAGGTATGATCCACCAATACCGATTACGAGAAGAACATCAGAATCGTTCTTGATCTTCTCTGCAGCAAGCTTGATCCTTGCAAACTCTTCCTTGTCATAATTAACAGGGAGGTCGATCCATCCAAGGAAATCATTTCCTTCTCCACTTCTTTCCCTAAGCGTTTTCTCAGCTGCAAGTACACGAGGTCTGATAGCTTCAACATCAGCATCGCTTGCCATAAACTTTGCATTACTGAAATCAAATGATACTTTCTGTGACATGTTTTTATACTCCTTTAACTATAGCGCCTTTCAGTATCGCTATGCTTCAAACTGTTTTGGACGCTCTGCATTTACATATTCTTGTAAATAATAGCAAAAGAAGTCTTTTTTTTCAATGAAAATATAGATTTTATCCCTACTATTTTTATTAGCTTTGATCATTAGCATAAGATAGCATTTTTTATGTAAAAACTTACTTAAATTGCCACTATTAATTAGGTAAATTATTTAATATAATCCAATTATCAAAAGATTTCATTGATCCGGAGGAAGATATTATGCGCAAATTGATAAATGACCGGTGGAGCTTTGCAAAATTCAAGACCGGTACTGAATATGAAACTATAGCAGACATTCTGGAGAACGGTTACTCTGGCGATCCTGCCGAGTCTCCTGTCTTATCGGATATTTCAAAGGTTGACGTTCCTCACGACTGGATGATCAGCAACACAAATGATCTCTACCAGTCCTCTGTCGGAGTTTATACCCGCACACTGCTTCTCGACGCTTCAAAGTGCAACTCACTTTTCTTCGAGGGAGTATATATGCGTACTACCGTTTATCTTAACGGCGAGAAGATTTTCTTCTGGCCATACGGATATACTTCATTTGAGGTTGATCTGACACCGTATCAGAAGGAAGGCGAGAATAAGCTTCTTATATATGTAGATTACAGAAATCCAAATACGCGCTGGTATTCCGGTGCAGGTATCTTCCGCGATGTCTGGCTGCTCACAAAGCATCCTGTACATATCACCGAAGGCGGAGTTTATTTTCATACAGAAAAAACTGAGTGCAGTACCCAAAACGTCTTCTCCGTTACCATAGATACAGAGGTCACCGCAGAATTAAAGCCTTTTGAATTTAAGGAAAAGGCTATAGATAAAGATATATATAACATTTCTGCTGTAACCGTTCTTCACGAATTATCAGACCGTGACGGTTCTCCTGTCAAAGCTTCCCGAAATGATATCAATATCTACAGGGAGCCTGTCACAGATACACAGAGCTTTACTATTGACACCCCTCACCTCTGGGACGTTGACGATCCGTATTTATATACACTTAAGACCACCATACTCTGCGCCGGCGAAATACTCGACAGCTTCACAGAGAAGGTCGGCTTCAGAACTATTGTCTTTACTCCGGATAAAGGCTTCTTCCTTAACGGCAGGAGCTTAAAGATAAATGGTGCCTGCCAGCACCACGATCTCGGTGCCCTTGGTTCCGCATTTAACAAAAAGGCTGCCCGAAGACAGCTTGAGAAGCTGCAGTCCATAGGTGTAAATGCAGTCCGCACCAGCCATAATCCGCCTGCTCCGGGACTAATGGAGCTTGCTGACGAAATGGGTGTACTTATAAACTCCGATGCATTTGATATGTGGGAAATGCCTAAGACCGAAAATGATTACGGCATTTTCTTCCATGAATGGTGCGAAAGAGATGTCGAAGCATGGGTACGCCGCGACCGCAATCACCCTTCTGTTATCATGTGGTCCTGCGGAAATGAGATCCCTGATACAAATAATCCAGAAGCCGTAAAGATTGCAGAGCGTCTTCAGGCGGCCATCAGAAGAAATGATCCGCGCCACAACGCATATACAACCATCGCATCAAACTTTGTTGCATGGGAAACCGCCCAGAAATCTCAGAATGTTTTTGAATTATCAGGCTACAATTATCTGGAAAGCGTTTATGACGAGCATCATGAGAAATTCCCGCACTGGTGCATTTACGGAAGTGAAACCGCTTCAACGGTTCAGAGCCGCGGCATATATCATTTTCCTAAAAGCAACCGTCTTCTTACATATGAAGACAGACAGTGTTCTGTTCTTGACAACTGTTCTACAAACTGGGGTGCCAAGAGCGTCCAGAAGTTTATAACCGATCACCGCGACCGCGACTACTGTGCCGGACAGTTCATATGGACGGGCTGGGACTATATCGGAGAGCCTACGCCGTATTTCTCGAAGAATTCCTTCTTCGGTCACATCGATACTGCCGGTTTCCTTAAGGATACCGCCTATATCATTAAATCTGCGTGGGTATCCTGCAGCAGGGATCCTTTTGTCCATATCTCTCCTTACTGGGATTTTAATCCGGGCCAGCTGATAGATATTGAGGTTTATTCAAATGCGCCTCATATCGTACTTTATATAAATGATGAAAAAATCGGCGAAAAAGCTCTCGACCAGCTTCATGACACGGATTTTGCAGGACATTTTTCACTTCCATATAAAGCCGGCAGACTTCGTGCTGAAGCCTATGATGCTTCCGGAAAGCTGATCGCTGTCGACGAAACAGAAAGCTTCGGAAACCCTGCAGCTGTAAGACTAACGGCCGAATATGAAACCATCAAGGCTGACGGCGAGGATCTTCAGTTTATCCAGATCTCTGCACTGGATGCAGATGGAAATGAAGTTTATAACGCAAGAAACCGTATGCAGGTGTCTGTCTCAGGTCCGGGCCGTCTTATCGGTCTTGACAACGGTGACAGCACAGATTACGACCAGTATAAATGTAATTCACGTAAGCTTTTCTCAGGAAAGCTCCTTGCTATAATCGCATCAACAAATGAGCCGGGAACCATTACAGTAAATGTAAGCTCTTCCGGACTTAAGAGTGCTTCCTTAAGCTTTGATTCGCTTCCTTCAGAAATACGTGAAGGCATTTCGTATGACTATAATATAGAAAAAACAGATACAGCTGCTTTAGCTTCATGTCCGGACGAGATACCTGTACGAAAGCTCACTATGACTGCAAGTTCTGTAAAGCTTACGCCGGATGTACCAAAGGCTGAGGTAAATCTTCAGATTGAACCTTTCAATGCCACATACTCCGACATTTCCGTAAAGGCTATGACTCTGAACGGAATTGAAAGTAATGCGGTAAAGATTTCTTACGACAATCTGAAGGCAGTTGTGACAGCAGTTAGCGACGGTGAATTCCGACTTGTTGCTTATGCAAATAACGGCAAGGAGCATCCGGAGATACTTTCCGAGCTGGAATTTTCCGTAAGCGAATTCGGCAATACCGCCCTCGATCCTTACAGCTTCATTTACGGATGCCAGTTTGCGGCAAGTACTGTAGAATCTCTCCTTTCCTTCAGAGGAAGCATTAATTTTGGAGACAACAACACTGTACGCTTCGACAACGTGGACTTCGGTGAATTCGGTTCAGACAAGCTGGTCATCTCTCTCTTTTCTTTCAGAAATGAAGAGCCGGTTGAGATCTGGGACGGAGAACCGGACGAAGGCACACTGCTCTGCTCCGGCATTTACTCGGTTCCTACCGAATATAATGTACTTCAGGAATATACATTTACCCTTTCAAAAAGGCTGAGCGGTGTCAGAAGTATACATTTCAGATTTAAGAACGGCTTCGTATTCGGCGGCTTCCGTATGATTTACGCAGAGAAAGCCTACAGCCAGATAAATGCTGCTGAGCACAATATGATAACCGGCGACTCATACGATGAACGTGAAGACGGAGTATATTCAATAGGAAATAACGTAGACATAGAATTTACGAATATGAATTTCAGCAGAGGAGTAAGTTCTGTTACTATTAAAGGCCGCGCAAGAAATAAAGCAAATCCTGTACATATCAGATTCTTCAGAAATGATGACGTAATAAAACGAATGGTGGAGTTCCCTCCTTCCGACGAACTGCAGGAAATCACATTCCCTATAAACGGCTTCAGCGGAGAAGGCAAGGTGAACTTTATCTTCCTCCCGGGTTCGGATTTCGACTTTACTGATTTCAAGTTTAATGAATAGGTTTGCATTTTTCCTGCACTAAGTCTATAATGATGGCTGATATATCGGAAGCCGGAAGGCCCGGTATGCTTATATTTCCAAAATAATAAATGATCAGCAGGAGTATCGTTATGAAGAAGATAGTACTCACCGGCGGCGGAACTGCCGGACACGTTACACCAAATATAGCACTTATACCACGTCTCAAAGAGCTCGGCTACGAGATACATTATGTAGGCAGCTATGACGGCATCGAAAAAAAGCTTATTGAAGAGCTTGGAATACCATACCACGGCATTTCTTCAGGAAAGCTCAGAAGATATTTTGACCTGAATAATTTTATCGATCCTTTCAGGGTAATACGCGGATATTTCCAGTCAAAGAAGATAATGAAAACTCTTAAGCCAAATATTGTCTTCTCAAAGGGCGGCTTTGTCAGCGTTCCTGTAACCAGGGCAGCTGCAAAGAAAAAGGTTCCCGTAATCCTGCATGAATCCGATATGACTCCAGGTCTTGCAAACAGACTGGCTCTTAAAAAGGCCAACAGGATCTGCTGCAATTTCCCTGAAACCATAGATAACCTTCCAAAGGGCAAGGCTGTTGTAACAGGTACACCTATCAGAGCCGAGCTTTTCAGCGGAGACCGTGAAGCTGCAAAAAGGTTCTGCGGATTCACCGATGACAAGCCTGTAGTCCTCTTTATCGGAGGAAGCACCGGAAGCCAGATTATAAATGAAACCTTATCTGCATGCCTTGACGAGCTTCTTAAGGATTTCAACATCATCCATCTCTGCGGCAAGGGCAAGGCTATCGCAAAGAATAACGGAAAGCCAGGATATGTACAGTACGAATATATCAAGAAGGAGCTTTCAGACCTCTTCGCTTTAGCTGACATCGCTGTTTCAAGAGCAGGTGCAAATGCTATCTGCGAGCTTTTAGCTCTCAGAAAACCAAGTGTTCTCATCCCTCTTTCACTCGCAGCAAGTCGCGGCGACCAGATTCTGAACGCCCAGTCTTTCGAGAAGAGCGGTTACAGCTATCTTCTTAAGGAAGAAGATCTGACGCCTGAAACTCTTGTAAAGGCTATAAATGATACCTTCAGAGACAGAGAAAAATACATTAGCGCAATGTCAACCAGCCATCAGAGCGATGCGATCAACCTGATCACCGATATGATAGAGAAGCTTGCAAAATAAAACACGCAAAACAATGATTACAAAATAACAAAAAAATAACCGTTTAGGACTTAAAGTCTTAAGCGGTTATTTTTGTGATCCTATATTATGGATTAACCTTTGAAAGAAGGTCATCAATTACGAGATTTACGTAATCAGCTGAAAGCTCTGGATCATCATTTATGAACATTCTGATATTTGTAAGCTTATAATTACCGTAAGAATCTCTTCCAACACTACATACCATTGTAAGATGAGCGTCTGTCCAAGTCTTTGAGTTGTTAGGAGTTACAAGGTCATCAACCTGAAT
>ONVE01000171.1 GCA_900321215.1 uncultured Eubacterium sp.
CTTGCTGTCTGTCTTACTGTCTGTTTTATCGTCGGTCTTGCTGTCTGTTTTACCATCAGTTTTACCGTCATCTTCTGCGCCGGCGTCTTCAGACTTCAGATTCTTCTCTGCGAGGACAAATTCACCGTTTTCATTCTTGATGTAGATTGAATCGATAGTATTGTTTATTCTCTCTTCAAGAACCGCAGAAACAGCTTCGTCCATTTCACTCTTGGTATAATGTACTGACCATCTGTAAAAAGGCTCGTCAATCTCAAATACATCATATTTGCAGCCGTTGTCTATGAAATTTCTGAAGGCCGCCTCAGATGAAAGCAGAGGCTTCTGTCTGTCAATCGTCTCATAATTAGCCGAATAATACGGAAGCGGAGCTTCATTGTAAATATCCGAGTTTGAGCAGGTAACTCCTGCGGAAGTAAGGAAATGATAAGGCATTATTATCTGTCCGTTGTTTGAAGGAACCATGCCGTAGGTTTCATTTACTACAGCTATGCTCTTCTCGCTCTCAGGATAATAATTGTAAAGAAGATTTGAATTGCTGTCATCGATGTCGGCATCATATGATGCATATTTCTTCTCTTCCATCATTTTGCAGGCATAGCCGCGCGCTACGACCGCAAAGGCCTTAAAGGCTTCCTCACCGTAATTGTCCGGGATCTCGCTGGAAACAACTCCGTACAGATACTCTTCAACAGAAAGCCTGTTGATTGCATATAAGAAGCTGCCCATCATAACTACTTCGAAACGTCCTCTGTAGGACGGATGAATATTATTTCTCTCAATACTTGTTATAGTAAGCCTTGAATTCGGATCCTTGGTTCGGAGAACAACACTCTGATGCATATTGAAGGTGTTCGGAACGAAGGTTGCTATCTCGCCCGCCTTCATTTCTACTACCCTTGCATCTTTGCTGGTACCGATGGAATATTCATAATCTGCATCACAGGTAAATGATATCTCATCCATCTTAAAGCTTGAATAATCAGTATTGTTGATAAGGACTCCTATCTCCTTCGAATCAAGCTCGGAATTCGTTATAACGACAGCCTTAACCTTCTTATCATCCACATAAAGCTTCAGATCCTTGTAGCCAACCAGATACTGTGATGAATCAGCCAGATGAGGCTCTGTTCCGGAAATATCGTACACCTTGAAATCCTCATCAAATTCATAAGTACCCTTTTCGTTCAGCTTAAGGCGCTTCTCAAAGATAGATGTAATCCTTCCGCTCAGTTCTTCTCCTGAAGGCTTGATATCTGTAACTCCGTCATTATTAAATGTTATGTCAACCACATATTTATTTGTTGTGACTGGCTGGCTAAGCTTCATTTTGATGATCTCATTTTCCATAAGGAATTCAATCTCATCCGAATTACTGCCGGTAATAAGAACATTTGTAATTGTATGGCTTTTATCTGACAGTCCTATGAATCTGTAGATCATATCGTTCTTCTTGTAAGCCTTGATGATCTTGCCGATATACTTCTTCGGAAGCCTGATATTATCAGTCTCATAAGTCTCAGCACCGTCATTTATCACTTTGATAACGCAGATCTCGCTCTGAGCAGCATCTCCGGTCGTTGCAATATCCATATAACTTGAATCATAATCAGCTGATTTAACGAAGATATCAACCGTGCTTATCCCTGAAATATGCTCATCCTTTACAACCGTATTATAAAATCTGTCAAATACCTGTCTTGGGATCTTATTCTTGTCGGAATATCCCTTAAGTATATCCTTATAACCCTTCTTGTCGATTCCCAATATATCTGAAACCGAATCAATGTAATCTCTATCGATATGATTACTCTTCTTCATCGGATCTACCAGACGGTTCAGACGTTCAAGCTGATCGTCATTTTCCGCAAGATATCCGATATCCTTCTGCACATCAGAGAACGAATAATAAAGTTCACCCTCCTTCTCTTTATCATCAGCTGCCTTTTTACGGTTAGAAACGCATATTATAACAGCGATCAAAATGATGATTCCCGCAGCAACAGACGCGACAACCGCCTTATGACCTTTGATCCAGTCTTTTATCTTTTTCAATATTCCTTCTTTGTCTTTGTTATCCATATAAAAACCTCGTAACATCAAAGAAAGCAGCTCTCGCTGCTTTCCTGATAAGCGAATCATTAAGTATATCCAAGATGCCGGCTCCCCTTTTGAGTCCTAGCAATTGCTAGGTGGGTAATCTCATGTAGCACGCTGAAGTCCACTCGATGGAGGCTGGTCATTATGATACAAATAGTTGAATTCCCGTTAAAAATAATGTAGGTTCAAAATACGGGAGTTATCGCACATCTCAGACATACGATTCGTTTAATTCTTTATTATGGTTAAATTATATACCAAAACCCTTATATATGCAATACATTTCATCTAAAAAATCACGCAAAAACGTTATAAAAGTGTACATTTTTCACATTTTCAAGTAAGCTTCTCCGGCTCACAGCAGGGCTTTTAGTAAGAGACGATAAAGTCGTAAAAAAAGAGACCACAGGGCATTTAACTGCTCTGTGGTCTCCGGTAAGTTCATTATGCTTTAATAACCTTTAAAGATTACTTGTTAAGCTTTTTCTTACGTCCTGTTACGTATACGATACCTGCGCAAGAGATAAGCATTGCGAAGAGATATGGTACTGTATTTGTAGGATCATCAGTCTTTACAGCATCTGTGCCGCCGCCTTCAGTGGTTGTAGCATCAGTTGATGTAAGGATCTTTACTTCATACTCTACAGTATCTCCGGAAACTACTGTTACTTCAAATTCTTCATCAGTAGTTACGTCATATCCTTCAGGTACATCGATAACAGTAATAGTATAATCTCCAGGTGGCACATCCTTGATAGTGATCTTACCTTCGTCATCTGTAACGAATGTCTCGGTCTTTCCATCAGGATATTCAACTTCTACAGTAGCACCAGGAACAACTTCACCTGTCTCTTCATCTGTTACGATGATGATGAGGTTACCTGTATCATCTGTTTCTGTTGTAATATCTGTTGTGTCTTCTGTTCCTGTATCCTCTGTACCAGTATCTTCTGTACCAGTATCCTCTGTACCTGTGTCTTCTGTTCCTGTATCCTCTGTACCAGTATCCTCTGTACCTGTATCTTCTGTTCCAGTATCCTCTGTGTCCTTCTCGTACTTATCTACGATCTCAACCTCAGAAGTATTACCTTCTGTTACATCAATAACAGTAGAGGTTCCGTCCTCGCCATTTACTGTACTGCCCTTGAACTCATAGCCATCGATCTCTGTATTTGTCTCTGTGACTGTATACTCACCAACCGGAAGCTTGTCGCTTGGGAATACCTTTGTAAATGTCTTGGTCTTCTTATCATACTTGAAACCATCCTTAAGAGTAAGTGTTACTTCCTCTGTTGTAAGGTTTCCATCCTTGTCAACATAGTATGTTGTTCCCTCGATAACTGTTGTTACCTGGAATGTAAGAGCACCCTCAGCTTCTGCCTTGGTTACATTATCACCATCGAAGCTCTTGATGATCTTAAGTCCGCCATACTTCTGCTCTTCTTCTGTTGTAGACTTAACATTTATAAATGCTGCTTCACCAACAGGTAATGTACCCTTGCTGTATGAAACTTCTGCTAAAAGTCCAACACCTGAAGCCTGAGTAACTTCAATAGTTACATCATATACAGCTACTGAGTACTCAACACCCTTTTCATTTCCCTTAACCTCTGTGATCTTGTACTTGTAAATGCCAGGAGCATCAAAGGTAAGTTTGTCAAATGTTACTGTACCATTTGCTGTATTCTTCTTCGTCTGAGATGTCGCTGCTGTTGCACCGTATCCCTGAAGCTTGAAGCTGAACTGATCCTTTGCTAATGTGAGATCATTTCCTTCTTCATCAACAAAGTACTTCTTAGCTACAAGATTTGCAAATGTAGAAATGTAGTCATACTTATCAACGATCTCAACTTCAGGAACATTTCCTTCTGTTACATCGATAAGAGTAGATGTTCCTTCCTCGTCATTTACTGTACTTCCTGTGAACTCATATCCATCGATCTCTGTATCCTTTTCAGTTACAGTATACTCACCGATTGGAAGCTTGTCTGCAGGGAATGTCTTAGTAAATGTCTTGGCTGTCTCATCATATACGAAACCGTCATTAAGTGTAAGAGTTTTCTCTTCTGTAGTAAGGTTTCCGTCCTTATCA
>ONVE01000046.1 GCA_900321215.1 uncultured Eubacterium sp.
AGCGAAGCGAGTTTTGAAGCAATCTTAGGAAAATCCAAAGCTGATTTCTATTGATTTAGCAAATCTTAGCACGTTGAGAAATATATGCACCCATGCCCTATAAAAATGTACACGATTTAGAATTCAACCTTCGGGTCGTGGAATTCTTTAACACGTCTCTTGTAAGCCTTCATAGCTTCTACTGCGAAGGCCGGAACAGCGCCCTTGATGCCGAGGACTTCTCTCATGAATACAGTTGTGAACTCAGGATTAAGTGCAAGGAACGGTCCGACAAGGTAGGTTGCGAAAAGGTTCTTGTCATGAATTCCTTCAAGACTGCTTTCCTTACTCATGCCCATTCCCTTATCAACCTTAATGAATGAAAGCTCCTCAGCAACATCGGTTGCAACTGTGAACTGAGTCTTGAAGCCTACTATCTCATTTACTCCGAAATGTCCTCTTACAAGACTGTTCAGACGGTTCATCATCTGACGCTTTGCAGAAAAGCTGTAAAGTCCGAGACAGTCTATGCGGCTTCCGTCTTCATTTTCGATGTAATCTCCAAGAAGCTCTACGGCATTTGAAGTAAAGAGAAATGCCTTTCCGGCGTCACGGAGCGTAACGATCCTGTCCTTATATTCCTTCAGCTTCTCAACCACCATTTCCTGCTTCTTCTCAGTCATAGCGCCAAGGTAGACAAGATCTACATCATGATCTGCGAAGTAAGGTCTTTCCGTAAATGGAGTATATATGAACTCAGCCTCAGGAAGACTTGCTCTGAGATACTTCATATTGCTGCTGTCACCGAAAAGGCAGCAGAATTCAGGGTAGAGAACCTCTATAGTCTTGCCCTTTCCGAGTGCGAGCTTAACCTCTTCATCATTTCCGGATGGCTTCTTATCCTTAAAAGTATTTCTGTAGGATTCGATATAGCTTTTTGCCGAATCGGAAACGTCAAGCTCACCTGCTTCTATTCTCTCGCCGAGCTTCTTCTGTATGCTCTGTGCAAAATGCGTAGTGTAAATATCGTGAAGTACAAATACCTTCTCGATGCCGTTAAGATCCACAAGCTCAGCCGGCTTAACGTCATTATCAACTGAAAGGACCTTCTCTCTAGGAATTCCTGCAAGAAGCAGTCTCATTGTAAGGTCATACTGTCTTCTGCCGCCGACAACAATCTGCTTGATTGAAGGATCGTTAAGGAATTCAAAGTCTGTATCGAAGAACCATGCGATATTCTCGCTGGATTCCTTTCTGTCGAAGAAGTCGTCAATGATAAGGATAACTGCCTTATCGCCCTCCTCCTTACGTACAAAATCGCAGACTCTTGAAACTGCAACAGGGTTCTGACCCTTTGCAACATAATTCGTTACATGAACTCCATTTACAAAAAGGTCGTCATATCTTGTCTCGGCGATCTTCATATTTTCAAATGATTCTGTGATCCTCTTAACCGAAACACCGAATTCCATAAGTACTGCTACTGCAGTTATCTCATTATATACGTCTGTGATATTATCTCCGAGAAGCTTTATATCAAAGCTTGCCTTAGGGGTACGAAGATATATTCTTCTTTCCTCTCTGTCTATACGCTCTACAGCATAATCAAACTTCTCAGGTGAAGCGAAGTCGCAGTTCGGACATTTTACTTTACCGATATGATTATATCTTACATATTCATAATCAAGCTTTGTTCCGCAGACCGGACAGGCTATCATATCCTGGATGATGTTATTTGTCTCATCCATATAAACCGACTTATCCTCGATGCCGAAATAAACCCTCTTATTGTCCGGTGCAAGATGACTGCTGAGAGGATCCTCACCATTTAATACAAGCTTTGTTGTCTTCGGGATAGTATCATTAAGTATTCCGAAGATATATTCCGGATGAGCATTTCTTCTGTATGAATCTCTGAAAAGGTTTGTAACTGCAAGAATATTCGGCTGAACGTAAGGGAATACCTTGGTCGTCATTCTCTCATCAAACTCAAGGACTGCATACTGCTTCTTCATCCTTCCTTTTGCATCCGAATTCTTTACAAGGGCTGTAACAACACCTGAAGCGATATTTCCGCCGAATCTGTTGTCGATAAACTGCAGCTTTGTATCTGCAAGCACATCATCAATAAGATTTGAAACCGTAGTCTTACCATTTGTACCGGTAACGCCGATAACAACCTTAGGCTTATCGATCTTCTCAAGGAAATCCGGACAGACCTTAAGAGCCTGATTACCCGGAACATGGGTTGCATTCTTCCTTGCAAGCTTAAGACCTCCTATAAGTACTTTTGTACCGGCAAGAGTCGCGTAAAATTTTGCGCCCTTCTTATCTTTACTGTTATTACCACTCATGGTCATCTCACCTCGTGTTTTTTATACTTTTATTTAAACCATACAGAGATATCTACTTCTCCGTCAACTCCCGGACAGCTTCCGTATGGCGTATACTGCCATCCTACAAGTCTGTAAGGGAAATCCACTTCATCATAAGCCGCAAGCCAGAAATCATAATCTGCGAACTGCTCCAGATCCATATGAAGGATGAACCATCCGTGGCTTGCATATATTATCGGATTGTATCCCGCAGCCTTTACGGTATCGCAAAAGCCCTTGATTGCAGCTGTTCTGTCCTCATTACTGATGTTATTCGCTCTCGCGCTGTCATCATTCCATATAAGCTCAGTATCGAGTACTATACTCTCGGTTTTGGTGCGTCCCTTCATATTGGTCAGCAGGTACTGCGCCTCCTCGACGCCCTCTTCATAGTTAACTGCTTCCGTAAAGAAATATGGCATTACCTCAAGGCCTGCCTTTGCAGCGCCTTCATAATGCTCCTTGAACATCGGATCAAGATTAAGAGAACCTGTCGCGCCATAGCCTCTGAAGCCAAGTCTTACTATAGCAACCGATACGCCCGCTTCCTTAACCTGCTTCCAGTCGATGGTCGTCTGATACTGCGATACATCTATAGCTACTCTTGAATCACGCTCTCCATTTTTGACATGATACTTAAAACCGTTCGTTTCGTCAACGATAAACTCATTACTGAAATCAAAATCATTTCTCGGTATCTTATCACTGATCTTAAGCATCTCTGCGTCCGGGTATTCGCCCCAGAAAAGATACGCCTTATGAAGATATTTTACATAGTTATCTTCTACAAGCTGCGGAAGGTCTGTCTCGCCAAGGCTCATATACTGCGGCAGACTGAACTTGACCGCAATCGGAAATCCGTCCTTTTCTTCATATACCTTAAGTCCCATTATCACCAGGGCTGCTGCCTCTCCTATCACAAGGAAGGTCAGCACAAGGCACCATATGGTCAGGGTTACTATCCTTTTCCTAACTTTTCTATCCATAAAAAATCTATAACTCCTTCCGGAAATGTCTTAACACCGAAAATCCCAGTGTCATAAGAACTGCTCCGGCTATAAATAAAACTATTCCTGTTGTCACACTAAAGCTGTCTTCGTCAAGGAACGGCATAATCTTAAGTACCGCCTCTTCATGATAGTAGCTTATCACCGAAAATGCATTATTTGCACAGTGCATCAGCATTGCCGGGAAAATGCTGCCCGTATAGTATACCACAACTGAGAGAGAAGCGCCAAGTAAAGCTGTTACAAAAAATCTGGCAAGACTCATATGATATACGCCGAACGCGATCGCTACAAAGATTATCGCTGCCGCAGGCTTAAATTTTGCCCGCACTGAAGCAAATATATATCCTCTGAACATCATTTCCTCGCAGACTGCAGGAAGCAGTGCAACAACAAGAAGCGTTATCCAGAAATTGCCGCCCATTATATCCGATACAGTCTCTCCCGCCGCACTGCTGCTTGACGGGAAGAAAAATGATACAAGAAATGTTATCACGATGCCTGTAAGCATTGTTCCGACGATCAGAAGTATCGCGCCGAGGAAGCCGGCCGGACCGGCAGGTCTTAGGCTGAAGGTTTTCTTCATATCCTTCTTCGTATATATCGCCATCAGAAGCGGAACAAAAAGGATTATCGCCTGAGTGCCGGCAACTCCTCCGAGCCCGTACTTTATCTGCATCATTCCGCCTGCATATATAACAAGCACGATCACAAGAAGAAGGATAAACCAGGCATCCGAAAATGTCGGAACTCCGCCCTTTTTTAAATTGCTTCTCTTCTCAAAAAGCTGAAGCGATGACTTTCCGTCGCTGAAAAGTATCTGCTCGCTGTCATAGATCCTGCTGAGCAGTGTTATCGCGAGGAATGCATAGAAAACATTACTTAGAAGCACCATCGCAACTGCATTTACCCCTGCTTTAAAGGTCAGCAGCTCTTTTATTAATAGACAGATATTTGCCACCGGCACCAGGGCCATTCCGCCGTCCAGTGAAACGTTCGGTATAAATCCGACATAGCCTACAAAAAGTACCACAAGCATAAGCGGCGTGATGTAATTATTTGCTTCCTTATAGCTCCTTGCAAATGAAGTAACGCACATCGTTACGGCGCTAAGGAAAAGCGAAAATGCAAATATCGCCACAACGCCTATAAGTATTGCCGGAAGAAAGCCGGTAAAGCTTACCCCGTCAAGCTTGATCGCACCGCTCTCCTTCATGATCTTAGCCATATAGAGAACCACGATCCCCATGGAAATGATATTTAAAAATGCAGAAATTATTCCTATCAATGCAACTGTAAGGAACTTACCGATGATCATCTGCCTGTTAGTTACAGGAAGAGTAAGCAGTGTTTCAAGAGTACCTCTCTCCTTCTCGCCGGCAGTTGTATCAATAGCCGGATACATGATGCCCATAAGAAGGCTTATCACGAGAAGAAACGGAAGAACCGTTCCAAGCAGGCTTCCGACCGACTGCTTTCCGGTTGCTACATTTTTATATTCATAAAGTACCGGATTAAGAGTCATTTCGGCGTCCAGCCCGGCGTCATACAGAAGCTTCCTGCTGAGCTTATTGTTCATATCCTTAAGACAGTTATAAACTATCTCTGAAGCATAATTTGAATTTGTCGCAGATGAAAGGTAGTAGACATAATATCTAAGTCTCGGAGTCTCAGCCGCATCTGTTTCTGAAGCATCATTTTCTTCAGTCTTACTGCCGGTCGATTCATTTTTGCCTTCTTCACTGGCACTTCCCGCTGCAGAATATTCAACCGATACATATACATCAATCTTTTCTTTCTTGACGTCATCTATATAATCATGACCGCCCTCGGCATTTAATATATTCAGGGTATAGGTCTTATCACTGGATGTGCTGTTCTTCTTAAGATAATCATAGAATTCGCCCTGATCCGCCGCTGCATCCACCACAACCTCATAGGTATTGGTGTCAAGATTACTCTGAACCGCTGACATGATACCGAGCGCCACTATAAATATAAGAGGATAAAGGATAACAGGGACTATGAGCATCATTATGACGGTCTTCTTGTCCCTTATAACGTCCAGAACCTCTTTCTTAAAGAGCATTTTGATGATCTTTCTGTTGTTACTCTTCATGATCAAGCTCCTCTCTCTCAACTATCACGCTGAAAGCATCGCGCATATTGTCGGTTCCGGTGTAGCTTTTAAGTTCGTCCGGCGAAAGGTCGCAGATGATCCTGCCTCTGTTGATCATCATTATCCTGTCGCAGAGGTATTCTGCTTCTTCCATATAATGAGTCGAATAGATAACTGTCCTTCCTCTGTCCTTTTCGCCCTTCATGAATTTTGTGATCGCAGCACTGCTGATGATGTCAAGTCCGAGAGTCGGCTCATCAAATATATAAATCTCCGGATCATGGATAAGGCATCTAGCTATCGCTGCCCTCTGAGTCTGTCCTGTGGAAAGCTTCTCGATACGGTTATCAATAAATGCTTCCATATTAAGAATATCGGAAATATTCTGCACTCTCTCAGATATCACATCATCCGAAAGTCCGTAAATGGTTCCGAACATAGTAAGCATCTCTCTCGCAGAAAGCCTTCCGTAAAGCCTGGTATTGCCCGAATGGTAGCCTATATGACGGCGAAGCTCGACCGGATCGGTTATAGGAGCCGCCTCCTCATCCTCAAGGCTTATGGTAACAGTGCCCGAGGTCGGCTTCATAAGGCTTGAAAGCATACGAAGAAGCGTCGTTTTTCCCGCACCGTTTGGTCCGAGTATTCCGACGATCTCACCCTTTCCTGCTGTCAGGGATATTCCGTCGACTGCATTAAACTCAGTCTTTTTATTCTTCTTTTCATTTTTTACGAAGGTTTTGATAAGATTTTCTGCTTTTATCATGATAACGCTATGTTTCCCCTGATACTCCGTGTAACTTCCTTTTATATAATACTCTTTATTGGTGGTATATCCAAGTGAAAAAAATCTGAAAAAACTCTTAAAAAAAAAGAAGAAACCATCAAGACAACGCTTGCAGTTTCTCCTATATAAGTGCCCCCACAGCAACTTAGCCTTCTCACATGTTCCGAACGTGAACAACTAAGCTTTAACTGTTAATCATTATATCATTTTTATATAAAAAATCAACCGCTTTTTGTATATTTTTACTATAAAATGATGAAATTATGAATTTTTGTTAATAATATACAATATTTATTGTCTAAAATGTTCCTAATAAGCCTGTTTTTAGTGAATTTTATGTCATTTTTTACAACAATTTTTATGACGTAATTTAACTAAAAATGCCATTTATACGTAATATTAAACAGTAAATTAAAACAATAATTAAATTACTGCAGTTTTTTTATGCATTTTTTAATCTGTTTTTAATCTTACGTAAATGTCGATTTAATTTTCAGGGAATATACTCAGCTCATCAAACAAAAACAGACCGACAGCCGGTCACATCTATAGGAGGTAATAAAAGTGAAGGTTTTTTTGAAGTATATTTCAAAAAACATGTTTGAAAAGAAAGGAAGGCTTTGCCTCTTGATCTTTTCAATCGCAATGAGTACTGCACTGCTTGTAGCAAGTACAGGACTTATAGATATCATCTTCGACAGCTTTACAAAGCCGTATGAAGCAGCTCTGGTTTCGGAGATCGGTATCTCATCAGCAACTGATGATCCATTTTTTGACACAGCAGACATTGATTCAGATAAACTCAGTAATCTGAACCCTGAGCTTAGAGTAATGGGTATCATAAATGACGATGACAAGATAAGATACGTACAGCTTCACGGCAAGGAAAGCTACGACGGAAAGCTTAAGGAAGGAACAAATGATTTCATCGAAAGCTTCTCAGAAGGCAGTGAAACAACCTGTCTTCTCTCTGAGAGAGTTGCAAACAGCTTAAGCCTTAAGAACGGCGATACGATAAAGCTTTTCATCTCCGGCCAGGAGGTTACATTTACTATCAAGGCTATCGCAGTAAATGACGGAATCTTCTACGCAGACACAGGAAACACATTTCATATTGTTGTTCCATATGAATATCTTAACAACAAAATGAATGCTGACGGAAAATACAGCTACATAGGAGCAGATGTTAAGGGAAACATCAAGGACTTCATCAAAGCCTTTAACAATGAGCATTCGGAGCTTACAGCTTATGAGCTTTCTTCAGAGCTTGAGTCAGATACATCGATCACAGCTCTTCTTTACTCAATGATGACGATCATAGTTATCGTAAGCTCGATCATCATCCACGGAGTATTTAAGCTCATCATGACAGAGAGACTTACAGTTATCGGAACCTTCATGAGCCAGGGTGCTACAAAGAAAAAGATTGAAAGGATCATCCTTCTTGAAGGTTTAATGTACTCAATAATCGGCGGTATCGTCGGATGTGCTCTTGGTGAAACACTTCTCTTCGTTATCGGCCGCCTCATCTCCCCTCTTGCAGAATACGGTATCTATACACCATTTAACATCAACCCGATGCACATCGTGATCGGTATGGTCTTCGCAGCAGTGCTTTCAATCGTGTCAGCATATACTCCTGTAAGATCGATCAGAAAATACGAAGTTAAGGACGTAATCTTAAACAGAACAGAGAACGTACAGAAGAAAAAGACTATAAAGATAATCGCAGGAATCATTTTCCTCGGCTTCTCTATAATAGTTGCAGTATTTGATGGAAAGCATGAAACACCGGCTTCGGTAATCTCAATGCTTACTGCATTTGCAGGTGTGATACTTCTTACACCGACTATAGTTAAATATCTCGCAGGCTTCCTGGCAAAGGTATTTAAGAATAACACAACAGTTTATCTTACGATGAACAACATCAAAACTTCAAAGCTCCTCAGAAATAACATCGTACTTGTAGTTGTTTCATTATCTGCAGTACTTCTTATCTCCTCTTTCGGAGTAAGTATGACAGACCTCGTAACAGGAGCTTATAACGATTTAAAATATGACTATTCGATCAACAATATCATGGAAAACGGCAGCGACAAAGCAACGACCGATCTTATCCTTGAGAAGCTTAATTCAACACCTGGTATCGACACTACAACGATCGTAACAGACGGATGGAATCAGGCTGCAATGGATGGTGAAACAATCATACTCTCACCTTCAGATGGTATAGCAATTGGAAAAATGATGAATAACTACACTCCTCTTATAAAGGAGCACGAAGAAGAGCTTATCGCGTATGATGCATCAACCGACAATCAGGTTATCATCACAACAAAAACCGCCAAGGCTATCAACAAGAAAAAAGGCGATACAGTTACAATCGAATATAACTCAAGAAAGGTTGATTTCACAGTAGCAGGAATCTACGACGGAAAGGTCTGGAACAATGGTATCATGGCTCTTATAAAGCCTGAGGTAGCAAGAGAGATCTTTAATATTACAGAAGCCGGAGGCATCAACTTCTGTCTCGATGGTACAAGAAGTGCAGAAGAGGTTGAAGCAGATTTTAAGCCTTATCTTTCATCTCTCGGAGCAACCTACACAACAAAGGCTGAGGACTGCAAGAACAATAATGACAACAATGCAATGGTAGTAAAGGTAATGGCAGTCTTCTCATATCTCGCACTTATCATAGCATCGATCGGTATCTTCAACAATATAACGATCAGCTTCCACCAGAGGAAGAAGGAATTCGCAGTAATGTCATCTGTAGGAATGACTACGAAGCGCCGCAAGAACATGATACTTACAGAAAGCATCTTCAGTGCACTTATCAGTATCATCATCACAATACCATTCATGGTGCTTCTTACAACACTCTTCACCGGAGCAACCTACTTTATAGGTATTCCGATGGTAACAAGTCTCAGCTGGCTGACTATCCCTAAATTCTCAGCAGCAGTGATCGTAATAATCTTTATCGCTTCTCTCTCTACAATGAAGAAGAGTAAGAAGCTCAGCATAGTACAGGAACTTAAATACGAATAATAAAAATTACAGATTTAATGATCATCTCCGGAGAACCTTTTCTCCGGGGTGATGAAAAAAGTTTTAATTAAGTGGAGGAAAATACAATGAATAATGTAATCGAAGTAAAGGATCTTAATAAGATATTTGTAAATGGCAAGCAGGAATCACATATATTAAAGAACATCAATCTCACAGTAAAGCAGGGCGAATTTGTATCGATCATGGGGCCTTCAGGAAGCGGTAAATCTACTCTTCTCTATCTCCTTGGCGGACTTGACCAGCCAACCACAGGATCAGTTATGATCAACGGTACAGATCTTTCAACCCTTAACGATAAGAAGCTCAGCAGCATGAGAAATGAAGAGATTGGTTTTGTATTTCAGTTCTACAACCTGGTTCCAAACCTTTCTGTTGAAGATAACATCGCTCTTCCGCTCATGCTCAGCGGCAAGAAGCTTTCAAACTACAAGGACAAGATCGACGAGGTTCTTGATATCATCGGTATGAAGGATAAGAGAAAGCTTACACCTAGAGAGCTTTCAGGCGGCCAGCAGCAGAGAGTTGCCATCGCCCGCGCCCTTGTATTTGATCCTGACATCATCTTCCTTGATGAGCCTATCGGAAACCTTGATTCAAAAACCGGTATGAAAATCATGGAGCTCTTCAGAAAGATCAATAAGAAGTATGGAAAGACCATCATCCAGGTTACTCACTCAGAGGAATCAGCAAAATACGGAAGCAAGCTTGTTCGTATAGTTGACGGCGAGATTGAATCTGTTGAGTCAGTTTATAAGGATGCACGTATTGCCTGACCTTCACTTAATGTCATGCGTATCATCTCCTTACCTACATGCAGATGTCCATTACGGACTTTATGAAAGCGCATGACTATCCTATAAATGAAGGGCGGATCACTTAGAAATGATCCGCCCTTTTCTTTTTATATTCAGTATTATGCAGCCGTATCAGCCACCCTGATAAATGACTTATAACTATATCAGCTGTTGTTTTCTTCTGCTACAAGATTTACTGTACCGTACATCTCACGAAGCTTCGGCTTCTCGATCTTACCGGTTGCATTTCTTGGAACATCTGCAAAAATGATCTTACGTGGTCTCTTATATCTTGGAAGCTCCAGACAGAATTCATTTATCTCATCTTCTGTAGCCATCTTGCCTTCCTTAAGCTGTACTATGGCAGCTGAGATCTCACCAAGTCTTGCATCACCGATACCGATAACTGCAACGTCCTGGATCTTATCGTTCTTCATCATGAAGTCCTCGATCTGTACAGGATAGATATTCTCACCGCCGCTTATGATAACGTCCTTCTTACGGTCTACAAGCCATATAAATCCGTCCTCATCAAGCTTAGCCATATCTCCTGTGAAGAGCCATCCGTCTGCAAGGCACTCATCTGTAGCCTTCTTGTTGCGGTAATAGCATTCCATGACGCCAGGTCCCTTGACAGCAAGCTCACCAACCTCGCCCGGTGCAACTTCATTTCTGTCTTCATCTACTATCTTGGTCTCCCAGCCATAGCCCGGAACACCGATAGCTCCAACCTTATGGATATTCTCAACACCAAGATGTACGCATCCTGGTCCGATAGACTCTGAAAGGCCGTAGTTTGTATCATACTGATGATTAGGGAATATCTTCTTCCATCTTGCGATAAGGCTTGCCGGAACAGGCTGTGCACCGATGTGCATAAGTCTCCACTGATCAAGCTCGTAATCTTCCTTCTTCAGCTGACCGCTCTCAAGGGCGATAAGGATATCCTGAGCCCATGGAACAAGCAGCCATACTATCGTACAATGCTCACGGCTTACCGTATCAAGTACATATTCAGGCGTTGTTCCCTTAAGAAGAACTGCCTTACTTCCTGAGATAAGGCTTCCGAACCAGTGCATCTTTGCTCCGGTATGATAAAGCGGCGGAATGCAGAGGAAGACATCGTCATGAGTCTGTCCGTGGTGATTCTGCTCAACCTTTGCCGAATGTGAAAGGCTCCTGTGCTTATGAAGGATAGCCTTAGGGAAGCCTGTGGTTCCTGATGAAAAATATATTGCAGCATAGTCGTCATCTGTAAGCTTTATGTCAGGCGAAACGCTGCTGCAGTTTACAGTAAGCGCTGTATAATCCTCCGCAAATGAAGGACATCCCTCTCCAACGTAGAGAAGGTTAACCTTTTTAGATATCTTGTCAGCGATAGCCTCAATACGTCCGATGAATTCAGGACCGAAGATGAGTATATCCACCTCTGCAAGCTTTGCGCAGTATTCTATCTCATCTGATGTATATCTGAAATTAAAAGGTACTGCGATCGCGCCTGTCTTAAGTACACCGAAATATATCGGAAGCCACTCAAGGCAGTTCATAAGAAGTATACCTACCTTATCATTTTTCTTGATCCCTCTTGAAAGGAGAAGATTTGCAAAACGGTTTGCCTTCTCATTGAAGACGCTCCATGTGATCTCTCTTCTGTATGGCTCAGCTTCGCTTGGCTGCATGAGCTCAAATTCCTTCCATGTAACCCTCCTTTTTTCTTTGATCGCAGGGTTTACTTCAACAAGTGCGATCTCGTCTCCGTACTCCCTCGCATTTCTTTCCAACAGCTCTGTAATAGGCATCTTGTACTATCTCCCTTTGTCAATGATTTTAGCCGTTCTCAACACCCCATAAACTATACTGAGAATTTCAGCGATATTCGGCTGTAAATAATTATACCATATTAACACGTTAACGCAATAAAGTTTTCTTTAAGCTTCAACATTGCTGATAATGATTTTTCCGTCCTGAACCTCGATCTTAACTCTGTTTGAGCTGATGCCCGCCTCTTCCCTTATCTCATCTGTAAGCTTGAGACGTCCGGCTTTATCAAGAACAGTATACTCCTCATGCATTTCCTCGCCGAGACCGTAATTCTCTCCTATCCTGTCGATCTGCTCCTTATACTGCTCCTTCATGATCTTCTCAGTACTTATCTTTCCGTCAGAGATCATAACAACTCTGTTAACTTTATTTGCAAGGCTGATATCGTGTGTAACGATGATAATGGTTATGCCTCTTTCCTTATTCAGCCTTCTGAAAAGGTTCTGGATATTCTCAGAGGTTCTGGTATCAACCGCTCCGGTCGGCTCGTCCGCAAGAAGTATCAGAGGATCCTTTACAAGAGCTACGGCTATCGCAACTCTCTGCTGCTCACCACCCGAAAGCTCATGCGGATAAGAGTCTGCCTTCTCAAGAAGTCCGACCTCCTCGAGTAGCTTAAGCGCTTTTTCTTTTCTTTCCTTTGCGGAGCATTTTTCGAAATACAGCTGAGCCTCTATATTCTCCCTTGCAGTCATGTAAGGGAAAAGGTTCTGTGCCGATTTCTGCCACACGAAGCCTATGGTATGACGTCTCAGCTCTACAAGTTCCTTCTCGGACATTTTACTGATGTCCTGACCATTGATCATTATTCGTCCTGCCGACGGATGCTCAAGTGCACCTATAATGTTAAGGAGGGTTGATTTGCCGCTGCCGGACTTACCGATAACAGCCATAAGCTCGCCCTTTTCGATGGTAAGGTCAAGTCCCTGAAGCGCAAATACCTCTACTTCATCTGTTTTATATAGCTTGACCAGACTGTCACATTCGACAATCGGAGTCTGCTTTTCTTTTGTCTCTAATTCTTCCATCTGCTATACCTCCTCGGTACTTATGACTCCGTCGCTCATATCGAAGGTCACGTCACCCAGCTGCATAAGTCCGGGATCGTGCGTGGTCATCACTATCGTTGTTCCTTCCTTCTCTATAAGATTCTTGAAGAGATTAACTATCTTGATACCGGTTGCGGTATCAAGCGCACCGGTCGGCTCATCAGCGAAGATAACTCTCGGTCCTGGAGCTATGGCTCTTGCGATGGCAACTCTCTGCTTCTCACCGCCGGAAAGTTCCTGAGGCATATGCTTCGCACGATCAAGCAGTCCCACAAGATTAAGAACCTCCTTGATCCTTGCATCCCTGTTGCTCTTTACTCCTGCCGCTCTCAGTGCAAAATCCACATTTTCATATGCACTCATAACAGGTATTATCGCAACAGACTGAAATACATAACCGATCTTCTTACGTCTTAATACATCCTTTTCATTATCCGAAAGTCCGCCTATCTCCTCTCCGTCGAAGATAACATTTCCCTCATCGAAGAAGTCCAGAGCACTCATCATATTGAGAAGCGTCGTTTTACCGCTTCCGCTTCGACCTTTGATGATGGCGAGGCAGCCCTCCGGAATATCAAGATTCACACCCTTCAGGGCAGCAAATTCCTGCGGCTGCCCCTTATAATAATATTTGTACAGATTCCTGCATGAAATGATATTTTCCATATTTCCTAGTCCTCACCCATTTTCAGTGTCTCTGATATCCTCATCTTCCTTATGATCCTGCTGATGATAAGGAAGGCCGCAAGAAGTGCAAGAAGGATTATCACAACAGGCTTCATTACGTCCGATCCAAGTATCTTAAGAGTCATCGGAATACTGTGCTTTGCAGGAAGGTATACTATAGACACCACTCCGTTATAGAGCACTGACGTAAGTATTCCTGCACCGACTCCCGCGAGTATCGCAAGGAATGAGCTGAAGAAATGCTCCATTACCAGCATTCTGATGATCTCGCCCATCTTAAGACCCATAGCTCTGTAGATACCAAACTGCAGCTGTCTGTTCTTTATCGAAGTGATCCAGTAGATCAAAAATCCCAATACGCAGATTATTATCGAGATTATAAAATGAATACTGAAGAGACCATTTGTTATCTGGATCATTGCAGAATTCTGCATATCGCTTATCTCGTCCGAAAGGATAAGATTCTTTGTAAGAACAATATTCTTGTCAGCTATACTCTTCTTATAGCTCTCGCTGTCGATTCCGGTTCCGAATCTTCCCCAGACCTGATAAGGAGTGAGCTTATAAGAGCTGCCAGCTGTCGCATAGTTCATGACAAGAAGGTAATTCTCCTTAAGAGTCTTATTCTTATCCTCATCCTCGGTATAGCTGTATCTCTGATATCCCGGGAATGCATCAACTATAGCGCATACCTCTCCGGTCATCGCGCCGAGCGAGCCCTCTTCAATATTTTTGTCATAACGGTTGCAGGTTATCTTGTCTCCGATACCTATCTCCATCTCTTCAGCAAGATTTGAAGAAATGATAACTCCGCTGCCGTTGGTTGCTATTGCATTTAATGCATTGAACCAGTGTGTATCATTCAGGCCTT
The DNA here is from genome assembly GCA_900321215.1 of uncultured Eubacterium sp. Lineage (GTDB taxonomy): Bacteria > Bacillota > Clostridia > Lachnospirales > Lachnospiraceae > Eubacterium_Q. The sequence goes on from ONVE01000046.1 coordinate 14,562, forward strand.
CCATAAGATCAGCAGTACGTCCGAATTCGGCGGTATTTATGCCCATCATAACTGTATTCGGAAGTACCTTCTTGCCAACGCTTACTTCGGCATTTTCATCATAGAATACTCTGGTCATATTTTTCAGAGTACCATCATCCAGAAGCTCCTGAAACTTTGAATACTCTGGTTCTCCGTAGTAATATTCCACTGAAAAGTCCGGAAGATATCTTGTTTTCTTAAGCCACTTTCCGGTCATTCTGACATCATCACCCACGTTATAGCTGATACGGCGCGAAGAGTTATCATTTACGGTTCTTGCAAGGCTGGCGTCAAAGATACCCATGGCCAGCGTCAGAACGATAAATACGCTTATAATGCCCTGTCTGCTTCCGCTTCTTATGATCTGCAGGAAGCCTGCGAAAGGAGCCGGTCCCCAGTGCTTTTTGCCGGCAAGGAAGATGATCTTCACCAGAATGTCTATGATTCTCAGCAGAAGAAGTCCTATACCGAATATAAATACCGCAGAGCTCATCATTATAAGCGGATCGATACTCTTACCGTTGATAAGCTTTGCCGAGAAGGTTTCTGTCTGTCCTCTGTAATTGTAGAGAAGGTAGATTGAAACTGCCGTAAGGATGATGTCCAGAAAGAACTTCTTCCAAAGCGGCTTTCTCGAAAGACGCATGGTCTCATTTTTATTGTCTATTATCGTATTCTTCGACAGTCTTACGACCGGAAGCGTGATAAGTATTACCGAAACTGCTGCACCTATAGCCGCAGTTATGACACTGCCGGAAGAAAGGTAATAATCGGCTGCATCCTTGGATGTAAATACGAGGAAGCCGTTTGTCTGGCTGCCTGTCCATACGAAGAACATTCCAAGCAATACGCCCGGGACAAATGCTAAAAGCGACAGAAATACCGATCTTATGAAGTAGAGAAGTATCATTTCTCTCCTCTTGACACCTCTGCTTCGAAGCACCGCTATCTCGCCCTTTTCGTTATCTGCTATTCTTGATGCGACCATAAGTATGAACATCAGTATGAGAAGCATGAGCGGAAGCGCCGCTGCAACCATTATCACTCTTATAGTCTTCTTCTCACTCTTATAGCTTTTCAGGATATCTTTAAAATAGCATCTGAAATGATCATCCTCTTCTTCAAGCTTAAGAAGTGCATCTGCAACCTGATCAGCGTTATCGAAACGAATAGCCCTGTAGTCGAAGCTCATAAATGCAGTGCAGTAAATGACGTCCCTGCCAAACCTCTTAACTATCTCGTTGAAGGATTCCTCATCGGTAAAGGCGCTGTTCTGATAGCTGCTGAGCGGCGCATACCAGTTAAGCTCCGTACCTTCCTTCTCTTTTAATATTCCTGCGATACGAATTCTTAATATATCTCCGTTCTCATCCTTGATATTATCGTAATAGATTTCTTCTCCGGCAACGATGGAAAGCATATCCATGGTACGCTCGCTGATATAAACCGGATAAGCGGTATTTCCGGATTCATAAGCAGGCTCAGAGCTGTCTATGATGTCTGCAACATCTTCCAATTCAGGAATATGAGCAATATCCAGCTCCTTTGAACGGCCGCCGTAAATTGATTTGCCTATTCCGCCCTTTACATACATATAATGCTGCTTTGCCAGCACCGGAAGCCCTGCCTTCTCGATCCATTTCTCCTCATGTCCTGTAAGGAAATCCATTACTGTTTCTACATCAGTTGTAGAGCTTCCTGAACGTCCTACTACAGTCGGATACTTATCATCTATCAGTACTGAATCGCTGAAGCTTCTGGTGAGCACCTGATTGACCGCTCCGTTTGAAAATGCCGGAAGCATACTGAATACCGCAACCAGGAAAATGATACCTGTAATAAGGCTTAGATTTAGTCCTTTATTCGAAAGGAGTTTTCGAAAGATAAAACGTAACACTACCTTCCACCAGCCTTTCTGTCCTTCACTATAACATCGCCAAAAGACAGGCCGTTTGGTATAAGAGCCTGATCTCCTGTGACGAAGCTAGGGAAATAATCAACATATCTTTTTGTAAGCTGGCCGTCTTCCTTGAGCCAGACAAAATATCTTACGACCCTGCCTACATCATTTTTCTCCGGATATATGCATGAAACCGGAATGACAACGGCTTTCTTTAAACCTATCGCCTCATATGCAACGTGGAAATGTTCTGTTTCCTCCTTGAAGCTTTCATCATCCATTTTAACAAAATATCCGCTTTCAATATTTCCATACGGACTTGAACCGTTTGCTGCGATAAAGATTTTACCGTCTAGCTCCTCAAGTATATGTTTCGATGTCTGGTATACATCTGTTCCAAGAACCGCAAGGCATTCTCCGGTATAATTCTTCTCACCGCGGAATATTATCCTGGTTCCGGGAGCAACATCACACCACTCACCGGCATTCTTACCCTTCACGGATGAAACTACAATATAATCCTTTTCACCACAATCTATACTGGCGATCACAAGCCCCTTCTGAACATCAACTCCCGGATACTGATATCCTCTGTAATGAAGTATTCCGTCATCATTTGAATATACTGTTACGATTCCGTCATTATCCTTGAGCTTCTTCAGGTATAAATAATTCTTTTCTACTTCACCGATACTTGAACTATACGAGTCCTTCGTGTCTTCTATGGCTCTGAGAGTCTGTTCACGACTGAAGATAAGTCTTTCTCTCATTGCCTGATTATCTCTTATGGCGTCTGTATCAGTTGCGGCAGGCGGCTCAGCGTTATCAAGCTTCTCTATCTCACCGTCTATCCTTTCAATCTCTTTATACAGTCCATTAATCGTATTTTCATACTGCTCTTTTGCATATCTGTAGCTCTGCTCAGCCTCCAGCAGCCTTGCATCGCTTATTTCTACCTTAACCGAGAAGAGCGGGTCGCCTTCTTTAACCTCAGCGTTATCCTCAGCCAGTATCTCATAGATCCTTCCGCTCTCGGGACTGCTGTAGTTTTTTACATCAGTCGTAATATATTGGTAGATATCAGAAATGTTATAAGCCGAAAAATCAGTCGGCTCAATGCTAATCTCTTCATAATCGATAGGCTTGATACTGTCCGAAAGGTAGAATACCTTATCTCCCTCGGAAAGTCCCGATACTACCTCTGTATGAACATCATCACTGACTCCGGTCTCAATCTCTCTCTTCTCCATTCCACCGGTACTGCCTTCAACGAAAACATATTTCTTGGCTCCGTCATATCTTATGGAATCATTTCCGACCATCAGAACATTCTCATAATAGTTCTCGTATGCATATACAGGAACAGTTTCTCCTATGGAAGGCGTATAACCTTCAAGCTTAAATCTTGCCATAGGGAATTTGCCTTCATTTGCTGCGTACAGGGTTGCTGCTGTACTGTACGCATCCTCTGTAACAGCGTATTCCTTACCCTCAACAACAGCGTAAATTCTTGGTGATTTTCTGTATTTACTGAAGGTCTTGATATTCATGGCAGCCGCTTCAAGATAAATGTCGTCGTAATCAGAGATATACGCAACATTTTCGTATGCCTGTCTATAGTTGTAATAACCGACATTCATCAGATATGTTATATATCCGCTGTGAGTAGCGTAGAGGGTCAGCTCATCCTTTTGCTTCTCAATATCAGCGATATCTCTGTCATAGGCATCCTTCTGCTGACTTAACTGTTCCCTCTGATACTCATGATTCTCCTTTGTCATAAGTATAGTCTTATCGAGTTCATCAGCGCCCTCATTATCGCCCTTCGCGCGGAGTGCATCCCTGTCATAGATCAGTCCGTCGATGGTACGTGAGTATTCGGATTCCGCAGACTCTATCTGCTTATCGAGTCCCTCACGGCTCTTTTTGATGCTTTCTATCTGATTATCCAGATCAGCTGTATCGGCCTGTGCGATCTTATCGCCCTTTTCAACATACTGACCGACCTTTACAAAAACCTTCTGAACTGTTCTTCCCACGTCAAAGCACTGAGAATATCCTCTCGGTACTGCTCTGGTCATGATAAAGGTAAGCTTGCCGATATTTCCCCTTACTACCGGTCTGCTGTCTTCATTTGTAACTGTTGATTCGATCAGTTCAGGAATATCTTCCTCATGTTTAGCGCTTTTACCGCAGCCGCTCGTTCCAGTTAACATAACACCGAGTGCAAGACACACCGCACCTGCTCTAAAGAAAAACCCGTACTTCTTCATATTTCCCTTTCAAATCATACACTAAATAAATTTTACCATTCATCTAAGCGCTGCATTCAGATAGCTGCTGCGCCCGACTTTCAGGTAAGCTGTTTATCCAATCGTTTTAATGACTATAAGCTGTCAGTCAAGCGACACCAGCTCTCCGCCTGTAAGTCCGCTGCTTATGATGATCTTGCCTTCGACTATATTTCCGGTCTCAACCACTGTTGCATGTCTGAAGCCGTCCTCATCCAGTACGTACACTATATAACGCTCGTCATCGGTCTTATGAACAGCCTTGGTATTTACATATACAACATTTTTCATGACCGGTCTGTTGATCCTCATTGTGAGCACCGCATCCGATGGGATCAGTATTGACGGATCCTCCGGTTCAAAGGTCAGAGCCTTCTTGTCGCCATCCTCATCAATTGCGGTAAGCTTCATCCTGTAGGTATTGATCGTAGTCGTTGCCTCATAGATATCGCCTATCTTAAAATCATAGTTCTCATCAGTCTTTACAGAGAAGATACTGCTTCCGGTCGACTCGGTCATAACGATAAACTGATCGCTGCCGGTCCAGATATAGCCCCAGTACTGTATCATATCCTCAAAGATAAAGGATATAGTACCATCCTCCTCGGCATATATCTTGAAATCCTTTCGCTTATCATCCGCTTCCTTTTTGTAAAGGTAAAGGACTTCATTTCTGTCCTCCAGCTTCTCTATCGCATCAGAATAATCAACGCTGCCGTCAATATTCATAAGCCTTCTGTAATGCTCGATCGTCGAATTGTTGGAATCGATCTCGTCCTGATAACTCTTGACTTCGTCATCCAGCTTCTTCGAAGTGTAAGAAATAAGCAGATCCCCCTTCTTAACCTTCTGCCCTTTAGTCACGTAGCAGCCGTCAAAGGTAAGCTCGTGATTATCAAGCATCTGATTAATGTTCTGAGCCTTCAGCGAGTAATCTATCCTTGTGTAGTCCTTTCCCTTAAGAGTAAGGGAAAATGATGATTCAAGATCGCCGCACATTACTGTTTCAACAACATGCTCTGACTTAACGTATTCCTCCTTATCAGGAACAAGAAGCTCTTTCTTCGAACTGCCGCAGCCCGTCAGAAATCCTGCACAAAGGCCGATAAGCAATACACTTTTCTTCAGTTTTCCTTTTATTTTTTTGATCATAATACTTAACCTTTATAACGTGTTTACATTTAACTTAAGTCTATTCCAAACTGATCAAGAAGATCTGCTTTAAGCGACTCATAATCCTTAAAGAGAACACCCTTCATACCGTAGGCATTGGCCGCATCTATATTCACCTGCCTGTCATCAACGAATATGCTTTCCGAAAGCTCTGCTTTGTAGCGCTCTGTCAAAAGATCATATATCTCCCTGTCCGGTTTAACCTTCTTCTCAAAAGCAGAAATGATATAGCCGTCCGCTTCCTTAAGGAACTTAAAATTCTTCCAGTGAAGCTCCGCCATGTCCTTTGGATAATTTGAAAGGATATATACATTATATCCAAGCTCCTTCAGCTTTTTCAGCATCGGTGCAGAATAATCATATTCTTCAACGATACCGGCAATCTTCTCGAAGAAAAGGTCTATCTCACTTTCATACCCCTTCAGTCTCTCCTTGAAGATCTTCTTCGCTTCATCCATTAAAAAAAGCCCCTTGTCCATGTCATTCCAAACATCGGATACAACAAGCTGACTGCCAAAAAGTTCAGCAGTCTCATCCGAAAAACCAAGGTGCTTCATATATTTCATATAACAAAAATCAACTAAAACATTTCCTACATCAAAAACAATATTCCTATACTTCATCTCTTTCCTTTCGTTTTTACCAGCTGTTATTTTAAAAAAACTAAATAAATCAACCTAATGTTACTATATCACACCATGTGTGATATCAATATTAAAATATCATAAAGAATTATTAATATCTACCTTAATAATTTGATTTAGAAACACTCTATTATGCAATCTATACAAAAAAATGTCATCTAAGACTGATGAAAATCTTTTTACTGATTTTTACAATGATTTCTGCGATAATTCCTATTAACAGAAACGTTTTTTTCTGTTATAATCAAAAATTGTAGTTTTACAAAAGATAAATAAAGGAAAATGTGTCTTATGGGCACATATATCATTTAATATAAGGAGACATTATAAAGATGAAAGTCAGAACACGTTTTGCACCAAGCCCTACAGGACGTATGCACGTTGGAAATCTCAGAACAGCGCTCTATGCTTATCTTATCGCCAAGCATGAAGACGGCGACTATATCCTTCGTATAGAGGATACTGATCAGCAGAGAGAGATGGAGGGTGCTGTCGATATCATTTATAATACACTTAAGAAGACCGGACTTATCTGGGATGAAGGTCCTGATAAGGATAAGGGCGTTGGTCCTTATGTTCAGTCAGAGAGACAGGCTGCCGGAATCTATCTTGAATACGCTAAGAAGCTTATCGAAAAAGGAGAGGCTTATTACTGCTTCTGCGACGAGGAGAGACTTGCTTCTCTTAAGACAGAGATCGCAGGCAAGGAAGTTACACGTTATGACAAGCATTGTCTTAATCTCAGCAAGGAAGAGATCGAGGCGAATCTTGCAGCCGGAAAGCCTTACGTTATCAGACAGAACAATCCTACAACAGGTGAGACAACCTTCCACGATGAGCTTTACGGAGATATCACAGTTCCAAATGAAGAGCTCGACGACATGGTACTCATCAAGTCTGACGGATTCCCTACATATAATTTTGCAAATGTTGTTGACGATCACCTCATGGGCATCACACACGTAGTAAGAGGAAATGAATACCTCTCTTCTGCTCCAAAGTACAACAGACTGTATGAAGCTTTCGGATGGGATGTTCCTGTATATATCCACTGCCCACTCATTACTGATGAGACTCATCAGAAGCTCAGCAAGAGAAGCGGTCATTCATCATTTGAGGATCTTCTTGATCAGGGCTTCCTGGCAGAGACCATCGTTAACTTTGTAGCACTTCTTGGCTGGTCTCCTGAGGATAACAGAGAGATCTTCAGCCTTCCGGAGCTGGTTAAGGCATTTGATTATAAGAATATCTCAAAGTCACCTGCTGTACTTGATATGGTAAAGCTTAAATGGATGAACGGCGAATATATCAAGGCTCTTGACCCTGATAAGTTCTATGAGATGGCTCTTCCATATATTGATGAGGTTATCAAGGCTCCTCTCGACAAGAAGAAGATCGCCAGTCTGATCCAGACACGTATCGAGACCTTCCTTGATATCAAGGATCAGATTGATTTCTTTGCTGAAGTACCTGAATACGATATTGAAATGTATACTCATAAGAAAATGAAGACTGACCCGGCATCTTCGCTTAAGCTTTTAACAGAGGTGCGTCCGGTTCTCGCTTCTGCAGAAGATTTTTCTAATGACAGTCTCTTCGAGCTGTTAAAGAGCTTTGCAGCAGAGCATGAATATAAGACAGGCTTCGTTATGTGGCCGCTTCGTACAGCAGTTTCAGGTAAGGCTGCTACTCCGGGTGGAGCTACAGAGCTTATGTCTATTATCGGAAAGGATGAGACACTTAAGAGAATCGATGCAGCTATCGTAAAGCTCAGCTAATATTCTTAAATAGTTAATACAAAAAACCCACACTATAATGTCCAAATCCCGGACATATATAGTGTGGGTTTTTTGTAGTCTTTTTTATTTAATATCTTCTTTTCCGGTTAAATCTTTCTTCTTGGAGCGCTTCTTTCTTCTCTTCTTTTCACGCTTTTCAGGATCGACGTAAGCTACGCTGTTGATATTTGTTTCGTCATCATCGATCGTAAGAAGAAGCGGTCTGTTGCCTTCTTTATTTCTAATGGTTCTAAGAAGGTCGGTTCTCTCTAGGAAAACATTTATCTGACCGCCTATAAGTATCGCCATGACTCCAAAATAAAGCCAGAACATAAGAAGTATTGCCATCGTAAGACTTCCGTAGGTGAAGTTCTTGGATGCATAGGAACCTACGTACCAGGTAAAAAGCTTTGACATCAGCATCCACCAGAGTGATGCAAACATTGCTCCTGCTATCTGATTCTTGAATTTGACCTTTCTGTTCGGAAGCACCTTGAACATGATTGAAAAGACAAGGAACATTACAGCAAGGATAAGCACACCCTTCAGATCGAGCAGATAGCTTGCAACCTTTCCTGCCGCCGGAAAATGCTTGTTGATCACCTTTACCGCCTGATCGCCAAATACCGAGATGAGTGATGTTGCAAGCACGGCTATAACGATTATCATCGTATAAAATGAACTGATTAATCTCTGGATAAGGAAGTTTACCTTCGTTTTCGCCTTGTAGACTTCATTTAATCCGTTTCTTATCGCCATTATACCCTTTGCCGCAGACCATAGACCGATTACAAGTGAAACGATTGTTAACGTCCCTGCGCTGTTATCATATATCTCTCCTACGATCCCGACGATCGTATTGTTGGCGCCATCCGGCATAAGCTTGCTGATAAAATCAACGAAATCCTTCTCGGTCATCGGAAGAAATTTGATAAATGCCAAAATGATATTGATGATAGGGAAAATCGAAAGCAGTATAAAGAATGCTGACTGCGCAGCAAACGCACCCATGTGATCCTTAGAAATACTGTCCGCAAATTCACTTATCGTTTTTATCAGTCTTTTCAGCACCCGGTTTACCTCATTTACTCTTCTTTTACAGCATCTGTATCATAGAGACCAAACATATTACGGATAAGCACATTATTGTAATAATGATGGATTATATCCTTGTAGTTATATCCCATTTCATCAAGTATTCTTGTTCCGCTCAGACTGAGTCCGAGACAGCTTCCAAATCCGCCGCCCTTGATAGTATATCCGTCCTCTGTCTCTTCGACATAATAGAT
>ONVE01000245.1 GCA_900321215.1 uncultured Eubacterium sp.
GATTTCTCCGGAAGCAGCAACGACAGTATATCCACAGCAGATATCAAATTTACATATTGTACAGAGTTTATCATCATGCTGAACTCACCGCTTTCTGATAAGGAGGTGGATTCCTTCAAGGAATACCTTCTGTCGATCGGTGATTCACTGGTATGCGTAGCTGATGATGAACTGGTTAAGGTGCATGTACATACCAATCATCCGGGTCTTGCTTTTGAGAAGGCTCTTACTTACGGTGCGCTTACCAACATGAAGATCGACAACATGAAGGAAGAGCACGGAGAACGTATAAGTCTTGCAGATGAGAGAAATAAAGCAAAGGAGCAGGATGAGGCATTTAAGAAGATAAAGCTTGAGCTTTCATCAAAGCAGAAGGCGGTTCCTGAAGAGCCAGCAGAAAAGAAGAAATACGGCTTTGTTGCGGTAGCTGCAGGTGAAGGCATTTCAGCAATTTTAAATGATATAGGAATTGACAGTATCATTTCCGGCGGACAGACCATGAATCCGAGCACAGATGATTTCCTGTCAGCGATAGAAAAGGTAAATGCAGAGAATATATTTGTATTTCCAAACAATAAGAACATTATACTTTCCGCTAATCAGGCGGCAGAGATATGTCAGGATAAAAATGTTATCGTCATTCCTTCAACATCAATACCTCAGAGTGTAAGTGCAATGATCGAATTTGATGCTGAGAGTGAGCCTGACGAGATTAAAGAGACCATGGAAAAAGTTCTGGAGACCGTTAAGACCGGTGAGGTTACTTATGCGGTAAGAGATACTGTGATCGACGGCCGAGAGATCCATAAGGGAAATATCATGGGAATCGATGACAAGGGCATAAGCGCTGTCGGACAGAATATAAATGATACCACCATTCAGCTTATCAAGAATATGGTTGACGAGGATGCAGGTCTTATAACTGTTTATTACGGCGCAGATATCAAGGATGAAGAGGCTCTCGGACTTAAGGAAAGTCTTGAGAAGGGCTTCCCTGATCTTGAGATAGACCTTCATAACGGCGGACAGCCGGTATATTATTATATAGTTTCGGTAGAGTAATGAATATAAACAGCAGTATTACCGAGGTTAAGGGTATCGGCGACAAGACCGCCGCACTCTTTAAAAAACTGAATATTTTAACTGTCAGGGATCTGATACTGTCTGTTCCGAGAGATTATCTTTCTTACAGCGAGCCAATCCCTATCGCAAATGTCAAATCAGGAGTCAGATGTGCGGTTTATGCTAAGGTTTCTTCTTATGTTAAATCTGAGAAGAGAGGACATCTTCTCATAAGCTCTGTTAAGATAAGCGATGATTCCGGAAGCATGTATGTGACATTTTTCAACTGTCCTTTTATCAAAAATGTTATGAGGCCCGGCGCTTCGTTCATTTTTACCGGAAATGCAAAGTTTGCTTTTAACAAGCTTTCTTTTGAAATGCCGGAGTATTATGACAGTAAAAAGTATGATGCGATGACACGTACTATGCAGCCGGTTTACGGACTTACCTCAGGGCTTTCGAATAAAACATTTCAGAAGATAATTCACGAGGTGGTTCCGCTCGCTGACAGTATCGAGGATCCGCTTACAGAAGATATACGGAAGGAAACAGGACTTATGCCTCTCGGTGAGGCACTGATGAATGTGCATTTTCCTGTAAATACGGAAACTCTTAAATGTGCTTTGGGAAGACTTGCATTTAATGAATTTCTGTCATTTCTTCTCGAAGTCAACAGACTCCGCAGCGATAATGTTGCTAGAGAAAGTGAGTTTAAGCTTGCGGACGGCGCAAAGATCAGACTTGAAAGCTTCCTTGCGTCGCTTCCATATAGTCTGACGGATGCACAGAAAAGGGCTATAGACGATATAGTAAATGATATGTCAGGCCCTTATGTAATGAACAGGCTTGTTCAGGGAGACGTTGGATCAGGTAAGACTATAATTGCCGCGGCAGCGCTTTTTGTAACCGTACTTTCAGGCTACCAGGGTGCTCTGATGGTTCCGACAGAGGTACTGGCCGTTCAGCATTATGAAGATTTTAAAAAGCTTTTCGATAAACACGGCGTAAGGGTTGGACTTCTGACCGGCTCGCAGACTCTTAAGGAAAAAAGACTTATCTACGAGCAGCTTAAGGCAGGAGATATAGATATAATAATCGGTACACACGCGCTGATCCAGGAGAAGCCTGAATACAAAAAGCTCGGGCTTGTCTGCACCGATGAGCAGCACAGATTCGGCGTAAAGCAGAGGGAGAAGCTTCAGGAGAAGGGCGGAAATCCGCATACTCTTATCATGAGCGCAACTCCGATACCTAGAACGCTGGCTATCATCATTTATGCAGATCTTGATATATCCGTTGTAAATGAGCTGCCGGGCGGCAGAAAGAAGATCAAAAACTGTGTAGTAGGCACCTCGTACAGAGATACGGCTTATAATTTTATTTATAATGAAGTTAAGAAAGGGCATCAGGCTTATATCATATGCCCGATGGTCGAGGATTCAGAAAACTGTGATATGGAAAATGTCACCGATTACAGCGAGAAGCTTAAAGGCTTCTACAAAGGCTCTGTAAGGGTTGAATATCTCCATGGCAAGATGCCTGAGGCAAGGAAAAATGAAATCCTGCACAGCTTCATGAACCGCGAGATTGACGTTCTTGTATCAACCACGGTAATTGAGGTCGGTATCAACAATCAGAACGCAACCGTGATGATGGTTGAAAATGCAGAACGCTTCGGCCTTGCTCAGCTTCACCAGCTGAGAGGGCGTGTCGGACGTGGAGACGCGCAGTCTTACTGCATATTTATAAATACAAAGGATTCCGATGAGGCAAGCGCCAGACTTAAGGTGCTTGAAAACTCAAATGACGGATTTTATATAGCAAATGAAGATCTTAAGCTCCGCGGACCGGGGGATTTCTTCGGGATACGCCAGAGCGGTGATCTGCTTTTTAAGGTTGCGGATATTTATAAGCATCATGAAATGTTAATGCTGGCGCAGGATACAGTGATCAAGTACGCTGATGTTCTGGAAGGACGTTTCGAAGTGCTGAAGAGTTCTGCAGGCGATAATACGATAACTACTTTATGATATTTGTCATAAAATTAGCTATAAAGATTTTTTGGAAAGAGGGTTAAAAATGTCAGAGGAAAAGAATGAACA
>ONVE01000229.1 GCA_900321215.1 uncultured Eubacterium sp.
GAGAAGAATAATACCAGATCATGTCTGATCCCCGGATTTGCAATATAAGTAAGATCCATGAGAAGCTTGTCATATGGAGAAGTGTTATATTTTCCATATACCTGAGCATAACCTGTAAGACCGGCCTTTACCTGAAGTCTTAGTTTAAATTCAGGGATTTCTTTTTCATACTGCTCTGCAATCTCTGGCCTTTCCGGTCTTGGACCGACGAAGCTCATATCGCCCTTCAGGATATTAATGAACTGAGGGATCTCATCTAAGCGGTATCTTCTGATAAGCCTTCCGACCTTGGTAATACGCTCGTCATTTTCCCCGGAAAAAAGCTTTGCAACGCCATCCTTTTCAGCATCTACCTTCATGGAACGGAATTTAATGATCTTAAACTCTTTTCTGTCCTTGGTGAGACGAACCTGTTTGTAAAACACCGGACCGTGATCCTGCAATTTTATGGCTATAGCTATGATCAGGAAAAGCGGTGATAGAAGTATCAGCAGAATTCCGGACAGAAGGATGTCCAGAAATCTTTTGGCGAGAAGATATTCCAGATTTGGAAAAAATCTTTCAACGCGCAGCATCGGCAGATGGAACATATGCATCTGGTGGGCTCCGCTCATTATAACGTCGCCTATTCGCGGGATGATAAGGCCGGAAATGTCATTTTCCACACAATATTTCAGGATGATATTCCTTTCATGGCTGTGAACGCCGCTTAGGAAGACGGTCTGCACATCCTTAAGGACAGTTAGATCCTCCAGGCAGCTATGGACATTCATCACCAGCTTTACGTCATATTTCTTGTCCAGACCATATTCCTTAAGAAGATTTTCAAGACCCTCTCTCTGGTCATATATGATTGCCGCATAACTTGGCGGAAATGTGTGGAAATACCATTTATGAGCTGAAAAACACCATATCAGCGATAATAAAAGCTGCGCGGAAAGTGCAAGCAGGAAAGGCCATATGGACGGACCCATCCAGTTATTGATCCATAAAATGACAAATATAATTGCATCAGCGATCAAAATGGCAATCATCTGCCCAAGAAACATTTCGGATATACGGTTATATGATACAAGGAAAGCGGAATAAGCCTTGCCGAGAATGATATAGATCATTACAAAAAGAGCTATTATCACAAGGCTTTTTCTTCCGGTTATCTGCAGTTTCTGGTTATAAGCATAATAACCAAACCATGCTGCCACAATCGGAGAAGCGATCATCAAAACGTTAAGGAATTTAACGGTTCTTAATGAAAAGTAATATTTCCATCCTTTTAGGTGCTTATCTTTCATCGTTTTGTCTCCGTACTTTTTTATATCCTACCACTCAATCTCTGATATCGGTACAGCGTTTTCATTTACGGTTACTGAAGAGATCCGGCCGCTTCTCACTCTGATGACGCGGTCCGCCATAGCCGTAAGCGCTGAGTTATGAGTGATAATGATGACTGTCATGCCCCTTTGTCGGCTGCAGTCCTGGAGTATCTGAAGTATCTGTTTGCCGGTCTCGTAATCCAGTGCACCAGTAGGTTCATCGCAGAGTAAAAGCTTGGGATTCTTGGCAAGAGCTCTTGCGATCGAAACTCTCTGCTGCTCTCCGCCGGAAAGCTGAGCCGGGAAATTATCGGCTCTGTCGGTAAGACCGACCTTATCCAGTACCTCTGTCGGGTTCATCGGATCTTTAGAAAGCTGCGAAGCGATCTCTACATTTTCAAGGGCTGTAAGATTCGGAATCAGATTGTAAAACTGAAATACAAAGCCGATATCACGCCTTCTGTAGGTGGCCATCTGCCTCTTGTTAAAGCCTGAGATATCCTTGCCGTCAAGAAGTATCCTGCCGGAGGTCAGCTTGTCCATGCCTCCGAGAATATTAAGAAGAGTGGTCTTTCCGGCACCGGACTGACCGACGATAACGCAGATCTCGCCCTTCTCTATAGTAAAGCCCACGTCTTTTAAAGCGTCGATCCTCACATCGCCGCTTTGATACACTTTACTGACATTTTGAAATTCAACATAAGCCATTTTGCCGTCACCCCATTTTGCTGTTGATATTACCGATTATAGCATATAGCCTCTTAAATAAAAAGTGCATAGCCTGAAACAGAAGTCGCAGAATTTGACATTTTGTGATAATCGTGATATAAACATTTCTTATAAAAAATTAGTGATAGTTAAATGGAGGAAGAAAACTATGAAAAAGAGATTAACAAGTATGCTTCTTGCACTCGGTATGTGTGCATGTCTTGCAGGCTGCGGCAGCAAGGACGATGGAAGCGACAAAAGTGACAATAATAATACAACAAATGCAGCTGTAACAGAGGAGCCTGCAACAGAGGCAGGAACAGGTGCAGCATCAACACAGGTTTCTGGCGGATGGTCAGTAGATGTACCGGCTGACTGGACATTTAAGATCGGTGATGTCCTTGATGAGAACGATACAAGATATTTCTCTGTCAAGAAGTCAAGCCTTTCAGGCTTCAGCTTCAGCGCAGATAGCGAAGAAAGTATCAAGAATAATTACGATTATAACAAGAAGACTTATACAAATGAGCAGACAGATTTCAAAGCAACCTTCGGTTCTGCAGAGTGGGAAGGCTTCCAGTACAGCGACGGCTGGGGCGGATACGGCTTTGAGGCATTTGCAACAGTAGACGGAAAGCTTATCCGTGTTTCATCTACAGGCTTCAAGTATGACAGTGAAGAGGCTAAGGCAGTTCTCGGATCACTTAAGTATGATGCATCAAAGGATACTGCAGACACAACAGAAGCAGCAACAACAGAGGCGGCGTCATCTGAGGCGGCGTCATCTGAGGAAGCGTCATCTGAGGAAGCAACAACAGATGCACCTGCAACCGAGGAAGTAACAACTGAGGCAGCTCCTACATATGCAAAGAATATTGAAATGACAGGCGCAAAGGTTGGTATTCCTGAAGGCTATACAGAGATGAAGGATGCAGCTCCTTCTCAGTATGTAATGCAGAACGATACAACAGGCGGTGTTGTAAGTTATGTCAGTATGATGGGTACACCTGAAGAAGCAGTTGACAGCATCATGTCAGGTCTTGAGGTTGAGAAGAAGGAAATTGAAGTAAACGGAGTTACATGGACAGGTGCTATAAGCGATGGCTTCTATACATTTGCAACAGCTGCAGGTGGAAAGAGCCTTGTAGTGAGCATCAACTACGGTGCAACAATGGAAGAGCTTGAAGCACTTCTTAAGGGTATTGAGATCACAGAGTAATATTTCATAAAGGCTTTTATAAGGGTCAGGCATTATCAGTCGGATAGTGCCCGGCCCTTTTTGTTTAGAATATTTTAATTTTCCATCGCACCTTTAATATGATAAAATGATTTTTAAGGGGATCAGGGTTGATTATTTTTTTGGATTTTAGTGCTGTATATTGATCAGTAAAAGATATAGGGATTCAGCGCATGAAGAGAGTAAATGATGAAAAAATGAATAATCATACCGCATTTTCCGGGAAAGCTGCAGGTCTCAGCTCTTTAGAGGCGGAGAGGCTTATCCGCGAGGGAAGATCCAACCGGCTGCCGAATAGTTCATCGAAGAGCATTGCATCGATCTTCTTCGGCAATATCTTTACATATTTTAATGCGATCTTCTTCGGCCTGGCCTTCCTTGTGATAATGGTCGGAGCATATCGTAATCTGACATTTCTCCCTGTAGTTTTTGCAAATATGATCATCGGAATCGTTCAGCAGCTCCGCGCCAAGAAGGTTCTGGATGCGTTGTCTCTTCTGGATGTTACCGAATACACGGCCATCCGCGACGGAAAGCCCAAAAAGGTAGACATGGAGAAGCTGGTGCTGGGCGATGTCGTAGAGCTTTCCTCCGGACAGCAGATACCTGCGGATGCAGAGGTTATAGAAGGAAGGATTTCAGTAAATGAAGCACTTCTTACCGGCGAGGCGGACGAGATAGAGAAGGAGGCCGGAAGCACTCTGATGTCCGGAAGCTTTGTCATTTCCGGAAGCTGCAGGGCGGTACTCAACCATGTCGGTGCAGATTCCTACGCCGCAAGACTGACCTCCAAGGCCAAGGAGGTTAAGAAAAAGAAATCGGAAATGATAAAGGACATCGAGACCATCATCCTCGTTGCGGGGATCATCATTATCCCTATAGCGGTTCTGATGGTCATAAATTCCGTGCTGATAAATGGTCAGAGCCTGCAGGATGGCATAGTTGCTATGGTCGGAGCGGTTGTCGGCATGATACCGGAGGGGCTTTACCTGCTTCTTACGGCTGCACTTACCATGAGCGCTGCAAAGCTTGCCGGGCATAAGGTTCTGCTTCATGACATGAAGAGTATAGAGACGCTGGCGAGAGTTGATGTTCTCTGCGTGGATAAGACCGGAACCATCACCAGCGAGATAATGACTGTAACAGACATTTTTCTGCCGGCCGGAGGAGAGAAAGAAGTAAATGATCCGGCAAAAAAAGGTTCCCTGGCAGCTGACAAAGCCTGCGCCGGGGCATTGATGGAAGATACGAAAGATGCGAATTCCAAAGATCATCTTCTTTCAGTAAGGAAAAACCTTCTCTCAGGATATATTCATACAGTTCCGGATAACAATCTTACGATGAACGCGATGAGAGAGCATTTTAAGACTCCGGACAGGCTTCAGGCTGTGGAGATAACTCCGTTTTCATCCTCGACAAAGTATTCGGAGATACGCACAGAGGATGCGGTTTACCGCTTTGGAGCGCCGGAATTTATCTTATCTGAGCGTTCTCTTCAGGAAAACAGGGAGTTAATTAATGTATACGCCGGCAAAGGCCACAGAGTTCTTGCATTTGTGCAGGTTCTGGATGAGGCAAAGGTGGTTCCTCTGCTTTTCGTAAGTCTTGCAAATGAGATAAGACCTGCAGCGCCGGACATTTTTACATATTTTGAGAAGCAGGGCGTTGAGATAAAGGTCATATCGGGAGATAATCCGCTGACGGTTTCAAGAGTTGCCAAAGAGGCATGCATTGCCGGAGCCGAAAGATATGTGGACGCATCAGGACTTATAAATGAAGAGGATTACCTTGAGGCTGTACAGAAATACACTGTGTTCGGAAGAGTGAAGCCTGAACAGAAGAAGAGTATCATTGATGCTATCAAGAAGAACGGCCAGAAGGTAGCTATGACCGGAGACGGCGTAAATGATATCCTCGCCATGAAGGAGGCCGACTGCTCCATCGCCATGGGCGGCGGAAGTGATGCGGCAAGACAGGCGGCGCAGGTGGTTCTTATGGATTCGGACTTCTCACATATGAAGCAGATCGTTTCTGAGGGCCGAAGGATCATCAATAATATGACGAGATCCGGCATACTTTTCCTCTATAAGAATATATTTTCATTTCTGCTTGCACTTACATCGATAATACTTACCTTCCATTATCCGCTTAAACCGACGCAGATATCGCTTATCTCCATGTTTAACATCGGACTTCCGGGATTTCTTCTTGCTATGGAGGATAATACCGTGCGCCGCAGGGGCAGGCTCCTGACAAGAACCTTAAAGGGTGCGCTTCCGGCAGCAGTCTTCTCGTACGTGGCCGTGTCGGTACTGATGCTTATAGGACCCCTTGTCGGAATGACGAATATGGAGATCGGAGTTGCGGGAACCTACCTTCTGTCAACGGTCGGATTTGTGCTGCTCTGGAGGCTGCTGCATCCGCTTAATCTATATAGAATAGTAGTATTTATGCTCTGCATCTTAGGAATGGTGATAAGCATCATTTCACTTTGGGATGTTTTCATCCTTGCCAAGGTAAGCTCCAGAGGAAATTTTCTTGGAATTATATATGCAGCGGCAGGAGCTGTGATAATGTGGCTTATCCATACAATTATCGATAAAAGAAAAACGGCGGAGGATTAAAGAGACAGAATACTTTTAAAGTATATGTCAAAAATCAGTTGGCATAAAATAATAAATAATATATAATGACTTAACGAGTTATTCCGGAAAATGCGGGAAAACCGCAGAAAACGGAACTTTGCGTATGTTTATATAAACATATAGTCTTAACAGTAGAGGTTTTTTAAAAATGAACAAATACTTTATAGTATTCCTTATTTCGATGGTTCCGCTCATAGAGCTGAGAGGAGCTATTCCGTATGCGGTAGGTTTCGGGCTTAATATGCCGCTTTCTTATCTTATCGCGATAGTCGGAAATATGATTCCGGTACCATTTATCTTCTTCTTTGCAAGGAAGGTACTTATCTGGGGTAAGGACAAGAGGTTCACTCGTAAATTCTTCACCTTCTGTCTTACGAAGGGTGAACACGGCGGCGAAAAGCTTAAGGCAAAGGCCGGCAAAGGACTGTATTTTGCACTGTTTCTCTTTGTAGGAATACCTCTTCCGGGAACAGGAGCGTGGACAGGAACACTTGCAGCAAGTATTCTTGATCTGGATTTTAAGAAGAGTATTTCAGCAGCTATGGCAGGAGTTGTTCTTGCCGGAGTTATAATGGGACTTGTAAGCTTCCTCATCAAGGGTGCGGTCGGAGCATTGTAAAAGCAGCGGTCGATTCCGGTTCAGATAGCGGGGGTATTCTTATGAAAAGCGCATATCTGAAAAATATAATAAGGACATTTAACAGAAGCAAGGGTAGATTTTTTGCTATCCTTGCTATTGTAATGCTTGGGGTTGGCTTTTTCGCGGGACTTAAGGTGACCAAGGAGACCATGGTCGGTACTGCCGACAGGTTCTACAGGGAGCATAGGTTCTATGATTACAGGCTGATATCAACCTATGGCTTTACAGACACAGAGATAGAAAAGCTTGAGAAGAAGCTGGAGTGCCTTTTTGCATCAGGCGAGGCCGGTAAGAAGGAATGCGAGGGGGTGGAGGACAGCCCTGTTCTTCTTGAGGGCTCATTTTATGAGGACTTTATATATGTAGATCTGAAGGGCGATTCAGATATACTTCGTGCATACAGTATTCCGGAGAAGGTTAATACGCTTGCCTTGAGAGAAGGACGTATGCCGGAAAAGCCTGACGAGTGTCTTCTTGATGCGGACAAATTCGGCAGCAAATATCTCGGAGAACTTATAACTATAGACGCTTCAAATGACAGCACTGCCATAGACAGCTTTAAATATAAGGAATATAAGGTTGTTGGCCTTGTGAATTCGCCTCTTTACCTAAGCGGCGAGAGGGAGACTACATCCATCGGAAACGGAAGAGTTACGGCGGCTGTATTTATCCCTAAGGAAGGTATGTCATTCGAATATTATAAGGAAGCTTATCTTTCGTGTCAGGACTCCATGAAGATATATACCGATGAGTATGATGAGCTGATCGACAGTTACACGGACAGTATCAGGGATATCCTCGGAGAAATGGCGTATGAAAGGCGAAAGGCTATACTGGATGACCTTTTCCTTCGTCCTATCATGGAGGAAAGCGTGCCGATTCCGGAGATTTACGTGCTTACGCGTAAAATGAATACGGGCTACGCAGGCTATGACAGCGATACAAGTATAGTTCGTGATATCGCAAAGATCTTTCCGGTATTTTTCTTCCTGATCGCGGCACTCGTCTGCTCAACGACAATGACAAGAATGATAGATGAGGAGAGAGGACAGATCGGAACCTTCCGCGCCATGGGCTACAGTAATGGTGCGATCCTTCTGAAATATCTTCTGTATTCCGGAAGTGCGGGCATGATCGGATGCATATCCGGTTTCTTTGCCGGCTGCTGGATGTTCCCTTTTGTCATAGCAAGAGCATATACCATGCTTTATAATTACGGCGAAAAGACGATATATTATTATTCGCCGGGACTGCTTGTGATATGTATCATAGTAACCCTTATCTGTACGATGGGAACTACATTTTTCGCCTGCCGGAGAGAGCTCCAGGGTATGCCGGCAGAGCTGATAAGGCCGAAGGCTCCCGCTGCAGGCAAGAGGATATTCCTTGAATATATCAGGCCGCTGTGGAGATCCATGAAATTCCTCCACAAGGTTACTGCCAGAAATATCTTCAGATTCAAGAAACGTATGATAATGATGATAGTGGGCATCGCGGGCTGTACCGCTCTTGTTCTGACCGGCTTTGGTATAAAGGATTCGATATCAAATATCGCTAATTTCCAGTTTGAGGAGATCGATGTGTATGATGCGGCGGTTATCTATAAGGGCGGCATCGACGATAAGATCAGGGAAGAGTTTTACAGCGTCTTAGAAGAATCCTTTGGAGATAGTTCATTTAAGGAAAATGACGGCTGGCAGGACGGCATCCTTCAGGGTGACAGGGTTTCAGGCATAGAGCTTTATCAGACTACTATCACGCTGAACCTTGAAAATGCAGTAAAAAGCGTTTATCTTATAGCGGCGGAGGGCGACAGGCTTCCGGGCTATATCGAATTTAATATGACCGAAGGAGACGGTTATCCGGGCAGGGGAGAGGTAATCCTTTCCGACAAGATTGCAAAGCTTGCAGATAAGAAGAAGGGCGACGATATAACCTTCACGTTGTCTGATAACAGTGAAGTTACGCTCCGGGTTGCGGGAGTTTTTGAGAATTATGTGTGGCATTATGCATTTGTCACTCCGGAAACCTATTCTGAGTATTTCGGCAGGGAATATACGCCGAATGCAATGTATCTTAATACCTCTTCGGAAGAGGATGCATATTCGCTCGGAGCCGCAATAAATGAGATACCTGAGGTCGCTTCATTAAATGTAGTGCCTGCCCTTAAGGACAGAGTAAGTAAAATGATGAGCATGCTGAACGCTGTCGTATGGCTTGTAATAGGCAGTGCCGGTGCGCTTGCATTTATTGTGCTTATCAATCTGAGTAATATAAATATTACCGAAAGAGTCAGGGAGATCGCAACCATCAAGGTACTCGGCTTCTATTCGGGCGAGACCGGTTCGTATGTTTTCCGTGAGAATTTCGTACTGACTCTGATGGGAACGGTTTTCGGCATTCCTGCCGGACGTATCCTCCACAGCTTTGTAATATCGCAGATCAAGGTGGATATGGTTTCATTTAAGACCGTGCTCTTCGGGAAGAGCTACATCTTATCGGTGATAATCGTTATCGGCTTTGCTGTGACGGTGGATCTTCTGATGAGAAGGAAGCTTGAGAGGATAGATATGGCAGAATCGATGAAGGCAGTTGAATAAAGCTGTTGTCTTTTTA
>ONVE01000010.1 GCA_900321215.1 uncultured Eubacterium sp.
GAACTGCCTGCCATGCCGCCGTACATTTCTCAAATAAACATTAATTTACTCGACATTCTTCAGAGCCTCGGAAAGAGGAATCTTCTTGATCCTGTTGAAGTCTATGAGAGAGATTATAAAGTAAGCTGCATATAAAGCGATAGCCATGATGATATAAGACTTCAGGCTGATGTATATTGTGAACCAGCCGGCCATCCTTGCCATTACCTTACGCCAAAACCAGTCAAGTACTACATATGAAACAAAGATACTCAATATGTCGAATATGACCATAAGGATTGAAGTGGTTCTGATATAAAGCTTTCCAATCTCCTTGTTGTCATAGCCAAGAACCTTGACCATTGAGATCGACTGCCTGTTCTTCTCGATGATTATCTTTGTGATCAGGTATATCAGAAGAGCGGCGATAAGCACTGTAAGAACTGCGAAGTAGTCAAGAGCACCTCCGATAGAATGATCCAGCTGCTTAGCCATTTTTGTGATGTCATCAGCACTTACCGTCTTGTAAATATAATCTACCGGGATATCGGTTAATTCGGTATCAGATATGTAACCGCTGAAATGATCAGCATTATATCCAAAAAACGCATTATAGTTATCCATAGGCATGAATACTATCAAAGAGCCCATATAATCATAAATACCCTTGACCTTAAAATCATACTTACTGCTTGTAAACTGCTCTTTAAGAGTGATCACATCACCTTCTTCCAGACCGAACTTGTCGGCGTATGGCTCAGAAACATATATTTCATTTGCATTAAGCTCCTGAGAGATTTTTATATATTTGCTGTTCTCATTGTAACCTACAACCATTATCTCTTCACCTACATGAGGGTCGTCAATGGTAATAAGAGTAGAAACACAGGCCTTTTCCGCATCCGGGTTTGATGTGGTGATCTCATTTCCGGATAAATCGATAGTGCTTCGAAGAAAATACTGATACTGTGCATACATCTGTTTTGGTGCATCTGTCATATATTTGTCGAGAGTATCAGGCATTCCGATACTGAAGAGAAGAAGTATCATTACAAAGCAGGTTCCGATAAAGAGAACAAGATAGCTGGAAATGTTGTTCAGAACATTTCTTATACGGAAGCGACTAAAGAATCTCCAATGAGGAAGCTTAACAGCCTTTTTCCTCTTTGACATTCTGAGGTCATGACGCAGGAACCTGAGAGGAGACAGGAAAAGCTTTTTCCTTATCATTACGTAATTAATAACAAGCATAAGAGAAACAGGAACAAGTGTTGTCAGGAAAAATGCCTCAGAGTTCCAGATGGTTTTATATGTTGGAAGGCTGTAGCTGTTGTAGTACATACTTACAACGATATTTTTAAATACTGTATATCCGCCTATATTTCCGGCTAAAGCAGCGCAAAGAGTTACTATTACCGGAAGAGACATATAATGGCGGAGAAGCTCACGCCTTGTATAACCGGAAGCTCTGAGAGTTCCGATAACCACCGAATCATCCTCAATCTTATTGTTTATATTTATGGCGAAAATGAATGCAAAGATCACCATAAGGATAACAAGAAGATAGAAGCATATGCTTTTGTCATTATCAAAATCATCTGTTGCAAAATGAATTGCCTGGTTAACATATTCAGGAACATAGTCTTCGACCTTGATGTCATTTGAAGGATCAGCATCGAAGAGAGTAGGCATTGTAAGCTCACCCAGCTTATTTGCAAATTCATCGCCTGCTTTTTTCTTTCCTTCATCGTCCTGAGGCTTTTTGTCATACAGCCAGGCGTACTGGATGGTTTCATCTGCATCCATAGCATCATACTGGCTTTCAGTAATAACTGCGACATCGAAGGTAAGAGCATCAAACATAGTGTCGCTGTTATTTTTATAAAGTGTACTGTAATCGCTCATTGCGATAAGACCTGTTATCTTGAAAGGCTTTCCGTCAAGATACAGATTGTCGCCGACCTTAAGGCTGCTGTTATCGGCGTGCATTCTGTCGATAGCTATCTCGCCGTCTTTTTCAGGAAGACGTCCCTTCAGGAGGCTGGCTTTATTTACTTTATCTCTGACCTTGAATACTCTGGCGATTACTGCGTCATCGGTATCCTTGGTCTTGTCATTTGTTTCAGTGAAAGCTTTATAAAACTGCTGATAAAGCGTTACTCCATTTTCTTCTATGCGTTTTATCAGTTCATCATCGGCTTCCTTTGAAAGGTTGAAATGACCATCTTCTACATTGTATTTTGTGAATGCTTCGCGGGCGGATGTAAGCATACTGTTGTTTGCTACATACATTCCCGATACAAAACCAATGGTAAGAAACAGTATAAGGAATATGATAAGGTTTTTCTTAAAATCCTTTTTCAGCTCTCTCGAAAGCCTTTTTACAAGTGGACTTTTCATAAGTTTTTCCTTTCTGTTAACAGACTGTATTACCAGTCAAGATCCTCTGCAGAAACTCTGTTCTCATTTACGATATTTTTTCTGACAACTCCGTCACGAAGCTTTATGACATGGTCGGCCATGTGCTGGATCGCTTCATTGTGAGTAACCATGATGATCGTGTTGCCGTATTTTCTGTTAACATCTTCGATAAGCTTCAGTATATCCTTGGAAGTGTTGTAATCGAGAGCACCGGTCGGCTCATCGCAGAGCAGAATGTCCGGGTTCTTAATGATGGCTCTGCCGATGGAGGTACGCTGCTGCTGTCCGCCTGAAAGCTGGCTCGGAAGCTTATGACGATGCTCGTAAAGGCCGAGAGTCTTAAGAAGGTCATCAATATCAAGAGGCTTATCAGAGAGATAAGCGCCTACTTCAATATTTTCCTTAACATTGAGGTTTGGTATAAGATTGTAAAGCTGAAATACATAGCCAAGATGCTTACGGCGGTACTGTGTGAGAGTTTTCTCATCCATATCCTTAAGCTTGTCGCCATTGATAGAGATATAACCGCTGTCTGCACTGTCAATTCCTCCTATGATATTAAGGAGAGTAGATTTGCCAGAGCCTGACGGTCCGAGAAGAACGCAGAATTCACCATTTGCTACGGAGAAATTCATACCACGCAGAACCTCCTGACGGGTATCTCCTTCACCATAGGCTTTCTTAACATCTACGATCTCAAGAAAATTTTTGTTTTCACCCATTATGTGTTCCTCCATTATCATACTTTCCGGGTA
>ONVE01000134.1 GCA_900321215.1 uncultured Eubacterium sp.
CCGCGCAATTAATTATAGTAAGATTAACTACAGTAAAAAACACAGGAGTTATGATTTTCCCTCATAGCTCCTGTGTTTTTATTATATGTATCTGGCCTTTAAAGACAGTCTGTTTCTTGCGGGTTCGCCCGTACCATAGTCGATCGTATAATCAAGGCTGATATCCAGCCCTTCCTCTGTGCTTTTGGTAAAAATCCCTTCGGTCATGATAAGCATTTCTATAGGTCCCATTCCGGTATGATACGTTGCTTTATGTTCCTTAAGCATTTCAAAAAGCATGACAGCATTTATACCGCCGGACTTTTCAAGCTTAACCATATCATGAGAAACCGTCAGGATATTCTTCGTCTTCTCGGAATATCCCTCGAACTCTTCAAAATAATGCAGAACCGTTTCGCCTTCATTTTCGATGATCACTCCATTTACGGATGTATCTACCACTCCGTCATCAGAATGTCCTTTAATCTCAATTCTTACTCTTTTCATACTTATGTCTCTCGTAAGCCATTTCAATCATTTCATTGATATACTCTGCCATCGGATGTCCGGCTCTCTCCATAAGCATTGGATACATACTGATGGATGTATGACCCGGTATAGTATTGATCTCATTAAATACTACTCTGTCAGTGCCTCTCTCAAGGAAGAAGTCAACTCTCGCCATTCCAAAGCAGTCGCAGGCCTTATATATCTTAAGAGCAGCCTGTCTGATCTCTTCAGCCTTCTCAGCAGGTACATCAGGATCGATAAGAGTCTTTGATGCAGCATTATTGTATTTTGCATCGTAATCGTAGAATTCCGCTGCTGCGACTATCTCTCCCACGCCGCTTGCGATTGCCTTATCTCCGTATCCAAATACAGCGCACTCTATCTCGCGGCCGTTAATAGCCTCTTCAACAAGTATCTTGGTGTCATGCTTTGCTGCAAGCTTTAATCCCTCGATAAGCTCTTCTCTATTATGTGCCTTTGAGATTCCTACAGATGAGCCTGCATTTGAAGGCTTGATGAATACAGGATATTCCTTCTCTGCCTCAACCTTTTTAACAACAGCATCCATATCTGAAAGCTCAAATGAACGTACAGGCACGTAAGCAGCCTGATCAACCTTTACCGAATCAGCGATAACCTTTGTGAAAAACTTATCCATCGTGATTGCTGATGATAAATGTCCACAGCCGACATAAGGAAGGCTTGCCATTTCAAAGAGTCCCTGAATAGTACCGTCCTCTCCAAAAAGTCCGTGAAGCACCGGAAATGCTACATCAACCTTAACTGAATATACTCTTCCATATTCTGTTACACCATTTTTCTCTTCTGGCTTTTCTCTTACTACAAGCTCTCTGGCCTTATCCGGAGAGATAACAGCGCTGACCTTACTCTTACGCCAGCTTCCGTCTCTTATGCTGTCTACACTGTCAACGAGAAGCCACTGTCCGTCCTTTGTAATTCCCACGAGAAAAATGTTATATTTCTCCTTATCAACAGCACCGATAACTGTTGCGGCAGATACGCATGAAACCTCATGCTCTGATGATCTTCCGCCAAAAATCACTACCAAGTTCTTCTTACTCATTACACTTCACACCTTTCCGATTGCTATACTGGTATAAAAAACCTTCCTGACCCCCGCCCTCTTAAGAACTGTTGTACAGCCCTCAATGGTTGCTCCTGTTGTATAAATGTCATCTACAAGAAGCACGGCCGAAGGTATGGTTCTTGTACCACTATCTTTAACTGCAAATGCCGACAGAAGATTCTTCTCTCTCTCACCGTCATCCAGTTCCTTCTGCGGCGCAGTATTTTTTGTTCTGACGAGGAGCGAATCATCCAGCCTTATCCCTGTTGCCGAAGCTATCGCGCTCCCCAGAAGAGCCGCCTGATTGTAGCCTCTCTTCTTAAGCCTTGCCTTATATAGAGGCACCGGCACTATGCATTCTATTCCCATACTTTTAAATACAGGCCCATATCTCTTTGCAATCTCACGTCCGTAAAAATCTGCATATTCTTCGCGTCCATGATATTTAAGCCTTACTATCGAATCTGATACCGGAGGAATATAATTGAAAAGCGGAAAGCCCGCATCATAGGATCTGCTTTTCGCCTCGCAGTCGAGACACAGCTCCTCCTCTTCTGAGATCAGCTCCTTACCACATTTCATACACCTTGGTTCAGAAAGATATTCCAACCTGCTCCTGCACTGTCTGCAAACGCCTCTCTGGCCGGCCTCCATAACCTCATCGCAGAGCGCACAGCGAAGCGGAAAGAGAGCATCTATCATCATTTCTTTTATCATTTGTCACCGGCTTTCTTCTTCCGGAGAAAAGATATCAGAAGCATCCTCGAAAACCTCACGAATCCTTCTGATGAATCCGGTATATCTCTTCTGCTGCTCAACATTATCTATCATCTGATTCAGCAGCCCCAGATTTCCAACGACAACTACCATATTCTTAGCTCTGGTTATCGCAGTATACAGAAGATTTCTGTTAAGCAGCTTCCAGTTGCCGTTATAGAGAGGAAGCACCACTGCAGGGTATTCGCTTCCCTGAGATTTATGGACAGTTATCGCAAATGCATGCTCTATCTCATCAAGTGCCGAAAATGGATATATTATCACTCTTCTGTCATCGAAGGTGATGACCATCTCTTCATATACATCATCTATGGAAGTAATGACTCCGGTATCTCCGTTGAAGACGCCTATTCCTTCTTCTTCGACATCATTTGCATCATTATATATCTTCCATTCGAGCCTGTAATTATTCTTGATCTGCATGACCTTATCTCCCTCACGGAAGACAACCTCTCCGCGCATCTTTTCTTTTTTAGATGCGGAAGCCTTGTTCAGCGTATGCTGAAGGCGCTTGTTCAGATTCTCAACGCCCAGTTCATTTTTCCTCATAGGCGAAAGTATCTGTATATCTCCCGGCTCAACGCCCAGATATTCCGGAAGGTTCTTTACAGCAAGCTCTTTTACTTCATTTATTATCTCAGCAGGCGTACTGCGCGGGATAAAGAAAAAGTCCTTGTTCTTATTATCTATCGTGATATGTCTGCCATATTTTATATTATGAGCATTTTTGATTATCATGCTCTCCGCCGACTGTCTGAAGATAACCTCAAGTCCGGTAACAGGGAAACATCCGCTTTCTATAAGATCGCTAAGCACATTTCCGGCACCTACAGGCGGAAGCTGATCGGTATCGCCAATCAGTATCAGTCTCGTACCTTTCTCCAGCGCTGAAAGTAGCGAATAAAAAAGCATACTGTCAAGCATGGACGCTTCATCAACTATGACTGCGTCCGCCTCTATCGGATTATCTCTGTTTCTTCCGAATTTAGGCTGGGTCCTGTCACTTTCAGCAGGCACGCCCGAAAACTCCAGCAGTCTGTGTACAGTAGCCGCCTTGTAGCCCGTGGCCTCTGTTATCCTTCTCGCCGCCCTTCCTGTAGGCGCTGCAAGCTTGACCGACATACCGTTCAGAACAAAGTACTCGATTATTGCCTTAGTGATCGTAGTCTTTCCGGTACCCGGGCCTCCGGTGATTATCGCAACACCGCTAATGATGGCATTTTTTATCGCAGCCTTCTGTTTATCATCAAATGTAATGCCCTGATCATACTCAGAGCGTTTTATTATCTCTTCAAATTCTTCATCTGAAATGTCATTTTCCAGCATCAGTCCCGCAAGCAGGGCTGCACTGTTCTTCTCGATGAAAAAGTTATGTTTACTGTAAACCGCATCCCCGTCAGGAAGCTTTTCAATCTTTACTGCTCCCTCCATCTGAAGATCCAGCAGCTTATCCTCCACTGCCTGAAGGAGAGCTTCGTCGCAGCCGGCAAAAAGAGCGGTAACATTCTCGATCAGCTCTTCCCTCGGAAGGTACATATTGCCTTCTGCATTTCCCTGATTCAGGGCATACAGTATCGCAGATCTGATCCTGAACTCAGAATCCTCCGGAATACCGGCTTTCCTTGCAATTTCATCAGCCTTCCTGAAGCCTACCCCCTGAATATCCTCTGCTATCCTGTACGGATTGGAAGCGATGATGGAATATATCCTGTCGCCGTATTCATCATAGATCTTCATGGCAAGATTGACGCTTATGCCATACTGTGACAGAAAGATTATAGCCTGGCGAAAGCCCATATTCTCGCTGTAAGAAACTGCAATCTTCTTAGCCTTTGCCATAGAAATGCCTTTGATCTCGGCAAGCCTTTCCGGCTCCTCCTCTATGATCCTCAGAGTATCGGCCCCAAACTTTTTGACTATTCTTTTTGCAGTCACCTCACCGATGCCCTTAACAAGTCCGGAAGCAAGAAATCTCTCGATACCGTCAGCGTCCTCAGGCATCTTTATCTCATATCCGGTAAATTTGAACTGGATATCGTACTGCGGATGATGAACATAATCACCCTCAGCAACAATATAAAGCCCTTCGCTTATCTGAGGAAATGTTCCCACAAAAACCTCTTCTCCGTCGGAGGTCGTAACAGTGAAGACTGCATAGCCGTTTTCATCATTTTTATATATTATTTTTTCAATATAGCCCTCTAAAACCATATTCTCCGTTTTCTAAACCAAAAACCATGAAAAAATCTGCACCGCCGGAAGATAGTCACTGGCGGTGCAGAGTATTTCTAACTATATTTTTCCATTAAAATATTCAACGTACTTGCCTGTACCGATAGCAACTGCTGACATCGGATCCTCGGCAGTCATGGTTGTAATACCTGTCTTCTCTTCAATGAGCTCCTCAAGTCCGTGAAGAAGCGCGCCGCCTCCCGTAAGGACAATGCCTCTGTCTGAAATGTCTGCAGCGAGTTCAGGCGGAGTTCTCTCAAGTACGCCCTTAATGGCCTCAACTATCTGGCCTGTAGGCTCTCTTAAAGCCTCTTCAGTATCGTCAGATGCAACTGTTACGGTCTTCGGAAGTCCGGAAACCATATTTCTGCCTCTTACATCCATGGAAATGTTTTCCGGACGCTTATAGCAGGTACCTATATTTATCTTGATCTCCTCTGCGGTACGGTCACCGATCAGAAGATTAAAACGCTTCTTCATGAATCTGATTATAGCATCATCAAAATCGTCGCCGGCCACCTTGATAGATGAGCTGACAACTGTTCCGCCAAGCGAAATAACTGCAATATCCGTAGTTCCGCCGCCAATATCAACGATAAGATTTCCGCAAGGACGCATTATATCTATTCCCGCACCGATAGCCGCTGCAACAGGCTCCTCGATGATAGTAACCTCTCTTGCTCCGGCATTATATGTTGCGGTCTCAACAGCTCTCTTCTCAACCTCGGTAACTCCCGAAGGAACACAAACACTTATACATGGTCTCCTTCCGAAGAAGTTTCTGCCAACTGCCTTACGAATAAAATATTTGAGCATCTTTTCTGTAGTTGTATAATCTGAAATGACGCCATGTCTGAGAGGTCTTATCGCAACTATATTGCCCGGAGTTCTTCCAAGCATAAGTCTGGCTTCCTCTCCCATTTCAACTATCTTATCAGTATCTCTGTCATAAGCCACAACCGATGGCTCATTCAGGACAACACCCTTGCCCTTTACATATACAAGTATGCTGGCCGTTCCAAGATCTATTCCGATATCTGCCATTTTTCCAAATTCCTTCCTGCTAATTGTGCACCGGTCTTATGATATAGACCGTCGCAGGCTCGCCTCGGAGCCATTTCACCCTGATCTCGGTAACATCCACTATCTCGACCAGGACATCTATATATTTCCGCCAGTTTGTAACCTTATCGCGGCTGTAATTATCATTTATTCCTGCTATGCCGGTTGATGGCGCGATAAGGATCGAGCTGTCCTTACCGACAAAATCATACCCCAGCATCTTATTGAGTATCCTGTTGGAGAAGAGCACCTTTCCGCTCTCATCATCCTTAACAAAAATACCTGCTTTGAAATAATTAAATATATCAAGAAGATCCTTGTTTGCATTATCAGAGGTTTCCTCGGCGTCGGTAAACCTGATCATACGGTTAACGACTCCTGTAACATCCTTGGCAAATCCGATCTCATTCTCTGTCCATATTCTTTCCTTTGTGCTCTCGCAGAAGCATACATATGCCACGATCGCATTTTCAATAATGACAGGGTAGATCATTACCGCTCTGACCTTGCCGCGGAAAACGCCCACTCTGATCCTGTTGGTCATGTTATTATGATCGATGAGAAGGGCACCGTTATTGATGATAGCCTCTCTCTCATCGGCATATCTTCCGGTGGTCCATGTAACGTCCATGATCTCACGGTCTCTCTTGGCCTTGAACCAGCCCTTTTTATATTCAAACATGTCTGTTTTATCAGACATAAGGCCGTACATTACTATAAAATCAAGGTCCATCGCTTCGCCAACCGCCCTGAAAAGGCTGCTGACTCCTGTCACGCCTTCAGAAATGCCCATGATGGCATCCGAAATGATCTCCTTCTGAAGGATCTTATTCTCTATATCCGCCTCCAGTTCCTTCAGCTTCTCAGCCTTCTGAACGGAAGTATTTATCTTCTCCATATATGTGGAAACATTATCCGCAATGCTCCACTGCTTTTCATAAATCTTCTCAAGCAGTTCTGCCTGAGCCTTATCATACGCACAAAGAAGCCATGTAGCTACATGCTCACCTTCAACATATATCGGTGCCGCAGATATACGACTGTCCGGATTGAAGCCTGTCATCTCTGTAACATATGGCGAATTCTTCTCTCTGATATGCTTCTTGATCTCTTCAAAAAGCCCCTTATACTGCGGTCTTTCAAAAAGGTCATAGAAATCCCCGAGATATCCTTCGGGACCTACCGGTCTTATAAGTATACGACCACGGTCATCAACAATACTTGAATAAAGATCAAAAGCGCAGGAAATATTCTGGAAGAATTCCGCCAGATTATTATCCTTAAGTACATTTATCACCTTATTCTTATCTTCTTTGGAAACCTGCCTTTCGACCTGTTCCTCTATCAGAGCTTCTGTCTCCTCCTTCTGCTCAATATCAGGAGTCTTGTCAGATGCTTTTCTGTAGATAAATTCAACTACTGCTTCATTTTCAAATGTAGATATAAGCGAAACCGCTATATCAACGTTATACAGCTTGCCGTCGTCTCCGACTATCCTGCAGTAATAGTTGAAATCGGCTCCGGATTCAATAGACATACGTAAAGCATTCTCAAAATCCTCCCTGTCATCAGGATGGATATAATCAACCGGAAGCCTGAAGCCATTCTTCATGGCATTTACATTCATACCAAGTATATCAGCATTATCCGAAACATATTCTATCCTGCGTCTCATGGCAAATTCAGAAAATGATATCTTCTGAACTATCACCACAAGCTTCTGTCTCTGAAGTGCATGCGATAAAAAATCATATTCAGAACCCACCTTTGAAACACCCCCTTAGCCGACTGCTGTCACTTAGTTTAAAAACCCCACCACTACTCTGGAAAAATAGTGGTGGAGCAGATAATTCTTCTGAAACACCGAATATTATAATACCGGTTTTTCCTTAAACGGAAGATTAAGACTGTGAGCTTACATCACCGAATGCGTTATCAGCAAAAGCCTTTGTCTCTTCACAGGCATTTGAAACCTTCTTAACTGAAGCCATAAGCTGAGC
>ONVE01000043.1 GCA_900321215.1 uncultured Eubacterium sp.
ACCGATGATCTCTCTGTCAAGACCTGCACCGATCTCTGTGATTGAAAGAGATGATGTATTTGAAGCAAACTTACATGTTGCAGGAACGATAGACTGAAGTTCCTTAAATGTAGACTTCTTGATCTCCATATTTTCAGGAGCAACCTCGATTACAAGGTCACAGTCTGTACAGATGTCCTTAAGACCAGTCTTGATCTTGCCAAGGATTTCCTCACCCTTCTCAGCAGTGATCTTTTCCTTGCCAACGAGGAACTTGATGTTCTTCTCGATCTTAGCCTTACCACCGTCAGCGAATTCCTGCTTGATATCGCAAAGACGAACCTCGTAACCATCTGTCATGGCGAAAGCCTGTGCGATACCTGAGCCCATTGTTCCGGCTCCAACAACACCTACTACCATTTTTATATCCTCCTAATAAAATGATTTACGAAGCTTTGATACTAAAAAGTAAGAAAGCTTTTTATGTACTTATTTATTCTGGAAAGCAACAACCTTAACCTTTGCAGGGTCGTCCTTCTTACGTAAGAAGTTAGCCATTCCTTCTCTCTGATCATATGACTCGAAGCAGTCGCCGAAAAGCTTCTCTTCTACTTCAACAGCCTTATCGATTGAAAGAGAAATGCCTTCATTTATAGCCTTCTTGCAGTTACGTACAGCTATAGGAGCGTTTGCTGCAATTATACCAGCGAGCTTCTTAGCCTGAGCCAGAAGATTCTCCTGAGCGGTTGCAGTTACATTTCCTGCTTCATCTGTAACAGCAGAATAAACAGCATTTACAAGACCAATGCGAAGAGCTTCATCTGCTTTGATGTTTCTTGCAGAATATATTAGCTGCTTAGCCATTCCGATACCTACTGTTCTGGCAAGTCTCTGTGTTCCGCCGAAACCAGGTGTGATACCGAGACCTACCTCTGGCTGACCGAATACAGCATTATCAGAACATATCCTGATATCGCAGCTCATAGAGATCTCACAGCCGCCGCCGAGTGCGAAGCCGTTGATAGCTGCTATAACAGGGATAGGGAAATTCTCGATCTTAAGGAAAACATCATTTCCCTTCTTACCGAAGGCTTCACCCTCTGCCTTTGAAAGAGTAGACATCTCACCGATATCAGCGCCTGCAACAAATGACTTGTCGCCTGCACCCGTAAGGATAAGAGCTCTTGTTGTATTAAGATCAACACTATCGAATGCTTCTGCAAGCTCATCAAGAACCTGGCTGTTAAGTGCATTAAGAGCCTTTGGTCTGTTAATTGTGATAACGCCTACAAAACCATCCTGTTCATATGTAATAAATTCCATTTTTATACCTCCTGATGAGAAATTCAAAATGTACGGTCAAACCGGACACTCTGAGTCCGAAACTTTATATTAGTCTCTCTCAACTACAGTTGCACAGCCCATACCACCGCCGATGCAAAGTGTAGCAAGACCTCTCTTAAGGTTACGAGCTTCCATCTCATGAAGAAGTGTAACAAGGATACGGCAGCCTGATGCTCCAACTGGATGTCCGAGAGCGATAGCACCACCATTTGGATTGAGCTTGTTAAGATCAAATCCAAGATCCTTACCAACTGCTACTGACTGAGCTGCAAATGCTTCATTTGCCTCATATACATCAAAATCATCGATTGTAAGACCAGCCTTAGCCATAACCTTCTTAGTAGCTGCTACAGGTCCGATACCCATGATTGATGGATCAACACCTGCAAGTGCTCCAGCAACGAATGTTGCCATAGGCTTAACGCCAAGCTCCTTAGCCTTCTCTTCGCTCATAAGTACAACTGCTGCTGCACCGTCATTGATTCCTGAAGCGTTACCAGCTGTAACTACTCCATCAGGATTAAGTGGACGAAGCTTAGCAAGTCCTTCAAGAGTTGTTCCAGGACGAGGGCCCTCATCCTTTGCAAATGAAATAACTGCCTTCTTCTGCTTAACTTCTACAGGTACGATCTCCTTATCGAAAGCACCTGACTCCTGAGCTGCAACTGCCTTGTTCTGTGAAGCTACTGCAAACTCATCAAGCTCTTCTCTTGTAAGTCCCCACTGCTTAGCTACATTATCAGCAGTCTGGATCATATGATAATCATTAAATGCATCCCAAAGAGCATCATTTACCATTGTATCAACAAGGGCACCCTTGCTCTGGCTTGGCCATGTCATTCTGTATCCGTAACGTCCCTGTGGAATAGCAAATGGAGCCATAGACATGTTCTCCATACCGCCTGCTACTACTATATCAGCATCTCCTGCCTGAATCATTGAAGCTGCTGCATTTACGCAATGAAGACCTGAACCGCAGACAACGTTCATTGTTACAGCAGGTACTTCAATTGGAAGTCCGGCCTTGAGTGCTGCCTGACGTGCTACGTTCTGTCCAAGACCTGCCTGGATAACGCATCCCATGTAAACATGATCAACATCTGTTGGAGCAACTCCTGCTCTTGAAAGAGCTTCCTTGATAACGATTGATCCGAGAGTTGCTGCAGGTGTTGTACTGAGGGTACCACCCATTGTTCCGATAGCTGTACGACAAGCTCCAGCTATAACTACTTTCTTTGCCATAATTAATCCTCCATTAAAGTTTTTTTATATGATGCAGGCGTACACATAGCTGCACTGTCTTAAAAAAGCATGACAGTGCCGGCTCCTCCGCCGACAAGCCACTACAAATCATAACACAAATGTAACATTTACGCAATCAATATATCTTATATATATTTTGGCAAATTCTGTGAAATGTATAACATTCTTACTAAAAACTCATTCTTCTTCAAGCTGCATTCTCTTGATCTCTTCCTGAACCATGATGTATTTTCCGGCAAATCCGGTTCCAAGTGCCACCATACTTTCCTCTTCCTCGCTCGCAACCACCTTTATCTGGGATCTTGTTGCGATCAGCTTCTGCATTCCGGCGATATGGCTTCCTCCTCCGGTAAGCATAAGTCCTTCCTTGGAAATGTCATTTATCAGTTCAGGCGGTGCAGTCTCAAGAATTGAATTGATAGCATTTATTATCTGAGAAGAAACCTCTTCAAATGCTTCAACCGTTTCATCCGCTGAAAGATTTATCTTAACAGGAAGTCCGCTGAGAAGATTCTTGCCCTTTACTTCCATGTAGATATCTTTCTTCCTCTTCATGACAGAGCCTACGGATTCTTTTGCCTCCTCGGCAGTAAGCTCTCCAAGCTCCACATTATACTTTCTTCTGACATATCTTATCAGTGCTTCCGTAAAATCATCACCGCCGCATTTAAGCGATACTCCCTCGGATATGCCGCCTGCGGAAATGACTGCGATATCGGTTGTTCCTCCGCCGATATCCACTATCATATGTCCGTATGTCTCTGTGATATCCATATCAGCACCGATAGCTGCAGCGATAGCCGACTCAAGAACAAATACCTGTTTTGCACCGGTTCTTACTACCGCATCCTCAACCGCACGTCTCTCAACCTCGGTCACTCCACTCGGTATTCCCACGCATATATTCGGTCTTCCCCAGATCTTTCTCTTGGTAAGAGCATTTTTAACAAAGGCCTTTATCATACGCTCTGCAAGGCTGTAATCAGAGATAACACCGTGTCTGATCGGTCTCTCAACGCATATACCTTCCGGTGTCTTGCCAAGCATTCTCTTGGCTTTAGAGCCTACAGCTATGATATTTCTGGTCTTTTCTTCATATGCAACATAAGAAGGCTGATCTATAACAACTCCCTTGTCACGCATGAACACCCTGACATTTGAAGTTCCCAGATCTATACCTATATCTATTCTGTACATTTTAATTCCTCATAAATTATCTTTTCTGAAAACGGCTTTTTGATAAATGAAAAAGCCGGCACGTATATTATACGTGCCGGCATCATCTTTTTCAATTAAAAGATTACGTTTTTAAATAAGATTTATACGAAATCTTCCGGAATAAGAAGTCTCTTATCAGGTGTACCGCTTGCCTTTTCTCTGGCATCACATCTTGCTATAGCATCATCAACAGCCTTCATAAG
>ONVE01000029.1 GCA_900321215.1 uncultured Eubacterium sp.
GATTCACATGGTAAAACCGGAGAGATAAAAAGGGCGATAGAAAAGTCAGGTCCGTTTGATATGCTGATCCATCTTGGCGATATCGAGGATGATACTCAGAAGATCAGGGAATGGGCTGGGTGTCCGTGCTATTTTGTAAGCGGTAACTGCGACTATGATTATAAGCTTCAGGACTGCCAGATCATAAACCTGCCGCCGCATCGTATATTTGCGGTGCATGGTCACAAGTACAGAGTGAGTGCTGATACCTTCAGGCTGGAGCTGGCGGCAAAAGAAATGCATTGCGATATCGCACTGTTCGGACATACGCATGTTCCGTACCGTTATGAATCACCGGAAATGACAGTCATTAATCCGGGAAGTATTGCCCGGCCGAGACAGTTTGAAATGAAGAAGACATATGTCGTGCTTGATCAGGATGAATCGGGCGAGGTACATTTTACATTTTGTGAGCTATAGGATGTGTTGAAAAATAGTGTTTTATGCCGGGGATTTCCGGCATGAGACATTTTTATTAAAAGATACTTTTTGTATTTATGAAGGGAGACAGTATTTGAAAAAGGGAGATATAATTGAAGGAGTAATAGATAAATTCAGCTTTCCAAACAAAGGAAGTATGCTGGTTGATGATAAGAGGGTAACGGTTAAAGGAACTCTTCCGGGACAGACAGTGCGTGGTCGTATCATTAAGAAAAAGGCCGGGCTTTATGAGGCTGCAGTGATCGATACACTGAAGGCTTCGCCAATGGAGACAAAAAAACCGCTTTGCCCTCATTTTTTTGAATGCGGAGGATGTACCTACCAGACACTGTCATACACAAATCAGCTGAAGCTTAAAGAGAAGATGGTTAAGGATCTGCTGGATCCGGTCATCTGTGGTTCGAATGCCGGGGATAGTGAGTCTGCCGGAGGTGATTCACTCGCTGCAAAAAGCGAAGCTGCCGGAAACAGTGCGGGTGCGGCAGCGGTTTCCGAGGGTGCGGAAAAGCCGTATATCTGGGAAGGCATCATTGCATCGCCGTCTCAGTGGCATTACAGAAATAAGATGGAATTTACATTCGGTGATGCAGAGAAGGATGGTCCTCTTACGCTTGGTCTTCACAGACAGTATTCAAGCTATGATATCCTTTCGATAAATGGCTGCGCCATCGTTAATAACGCATGGAACGAAATCCTTAAATATACACAGAAATTCTTCCGTGATAAGAAGGTTACATTTTATAAGAAAATGCAGCATACAGGTGTTCTCCGAAATCTTGTCATCAGGCAGTCTGCAGCAGATGGCGGAATACTGATCAATCTTGTAACTACAACAAAGCATGCATTGACGGTTGATGAGAACGGAAAACCGGTAAATGAAGACAAGGCTCAGAATATTCTTGAGGAGATGAATGGTGGCGTCAGAAATCAGATAATCGAAGAACTCTGTCTGCCGGAGTATGTTGCCGGACTTGTAGCACTTTCAGAATCCGGAAAGTTTAGCAGCCTTGAAAACTATAGTAAGATTGCAGGCATTTTATATACCGAAAATGATTCGATAGCTGATTTTGTTCAGAGTGATTCGACAACTCTTCTTTATGGCCAGGATTACCTTATCGAAGAAGTGCTCGGGCTGAAGTTTAAGATATCTCCATTTTCGTTCTTCCAGACAAATACCAGAGGCTGCGAGGTACTTTACAGCAAAGTGAGAGAGTATGTTCTGGAGGCACTTAACGGTGCCGCGTCGGATGATAATGCTGATAGTGCAGCGGCGGGGAAGAATTCAGGTGTTAATGCTGCATCAGATAAAAAGCTTGTTGGAACAGTATTTGATCTCTACAGCGGTACCGGCACGATAGCACAGCTTATGGCCCCGGTTGCCGAAAAGGTCATTGGTATTGAAATAGTTGAAGAAGCGGTAGTGGCGGCCAGAGAAAATGCCAAAAGAAACAGACTCGGTAATTGTGAATTTATAGCCGGAGATGTTCTGAAGAAGCTTGATGAGGTTGAAGATAAACCGGATCTTATAATCCTTGATCCTCCGCGTGATGGAGTAAATCCAAAGGCATTAAGCAAGATCATTGATTACGGAGTTAAAAATATCGTCTATATAAGCTGTAAGCCTACATCTCTTGCAAGAGACATCATTACATTCCAGGAAAATGGCTACAGGGTCGTTAAAGCTTGTGCGGTTGATGAATTTCCGAATACGCAGCACGTGGAGAGTGTCGTATTAATTACGAGAAAAGAGAAATAGAAAAGTTCGAAAAATGGCTTAAAATGGGCATTTGTGCTAGTTGATATGTTTCGCGGATGTCATTGAAGAAATACAGATAATGGATAATACTATGGTAAAGGAAAAAAGTCAATCTGATAAGGATTCAGAAAAACAATGGAAAAGATGCTTTAAAGGAACTGAATAAATGCTTAATGAATATTTAGAAAAATCAAAATATGTGAATTATGATGACTCAAATGTCAGGAATATGGCTGATCGATTAAGAGCGGAATCTGTCGACGAGTTGTCTCTTGTTAAAAATACATATCTTTTTGTCAGAGATGAGATCAATCATTCCTGGGATGTGCAGGATAAACGTGTGACGGTATCCGCAAGTGATGTCTTGCGGGAGGGCGTAGGTATTTGCTGGGCAAAAGCTAATCTTCTGGCAGCGCTGCTTAGGGCAAATGGAATTCCTGCCGGATTCAGTTATCAACGCCTGACATTGGGAGATACTCCTGATACGGGTTACTGTATACATGCATTAAATACTGTATATATAAAGAGTCTTAATAAATGGATCAGGCTTGATGCAAGAGGCAATAAGGAAGGGATAAATGCTGAGTTTTCACTTGACGATGAAAAGCTGGCATTCCATATCACATCTGAAGGTGAAGAAGATTATCATGATAATCATTCCTATCCGGACAAGAGACTTATGAAAGTCCTTGAAGAAAGCGCCGATGCCCTTGATATGTATCTTCATCATTTACCGGATCGGTTGTCATACAGTGTTGATATAAAGATAGCGACACAAAATGATATAGATCTTTTGATGAGCAGTCGTTTAGAAATGCTGAAGGTTGTTAATAATTTGGATTACGCGTATGAATACAGTGATGAGATGATTAATAATAGCCGGAATTATTTTGAGGATGGAAATCATACAACAGTTCTTGCAATGGATGGAGATAGAGTTATCGGATGTGCAACGATGAGTTATATAAGTATCATGCCGACATTTTCTCACCCGACAGGAAAGAGAGCTCATCTTATGAATGTATATACCATGAAAGAGTGGCAGAGGAGAGGCATCGCTAAGAAAATGGTTTCGATATTGATCGAAGAGGCATGGAAACGCGGAGTCACGGAAATCAGTCTGGATGCAACAGAAGAAGGACGACCACTATATTATGAGCTTGGATTTACAGATTCAGATGAATGTATGGTGTTAGCAAAATCATAAATTGTTGCTTTGTTTAAGAGTATAAAGAAGAGTGTAAAATGAGCATCTATCAGCAGATAAAGGAAAAGTTCATAATGAAAAATGCCCGGGAGGACTGGGCACCGTACCGTACAGAGCTAACGGAAATGATTCTTGACAGAGACCCTGAAAGCGTGATGATCATTGGCGCAGGACATTGTAATGATATTGATCTTTGCAGAATTGCGGCAGCGGCCGGGAGAGTGATACTTCTTGATATCGATAAAGAGGCAACCGCGGGGGCTGTGAATATGCTTCCTGAAGATCTGAGGGATAAGGTTACATGCAAAGAAGCATCTCTTACCGGTATCAGTGAAGATGATATGGAGGGATTCTGCGACAGGCTGATGGAGCATGCAAGAGAGGCCGGTAAATGTCACCAGACGGAGATCTTCCGCGAAGCGCTCTTAACAGAGATTGATACGCTGGAGGAAAAGCTTATAAGCAAAGAAAAAGACTTAAATGATCTTATCCCAAAAGAAGCTGCAGAAGTTGTGGTATGCTGCGGAGTATGCAGTCAGCTTTTTTCTTCGTTATCATTTTATATAAGATCCTTGCTTTACAGTCTGGAGGATATTCTTCCGGGAGTCGCTTTGCTTGAGGAAGCTTTTCATGAAAGGATCCGCCGGATGAATGAACGGATAATTCCGGCCACTAACAGGGCAATATATAAGGCGGCAGGAAAAACTGCCATTTTCGGAAATGAAAATATGCCGGAGGCTCCTGTAGAAGGCGCATATCAATGTATCATGGATGTAAGAGGGGCATTTTCTCCGGAGGAAAGACATCTTGTATGGTCCTTTAATAAGGCTCAGGGCATTACATATGATATGCTTATACAGATTTGTGACAAAAATAAATTATAATGATAGTCAGCGGTAATCTTTAAGGTTGCCGCTTTTATATTGCAGGGGAAAGCTAAACCAGGATGCAATCAAGGTATGGCAAAATCGTATATTTGGATATAAAAAAGTTGAATAGCCTGCATATATAAAATAAATTGACATATGATAAACTTATAATATAATGATTTGAGTGTCGAAAGAATATACAGACACTATTTTGGAAAAGAATATTTTTGTTTCAGGAGGCAATTTATAATGAAGAAGGTTTTAACAATACAGGATATCTCTTGTCTTGGAAAATGCTCTACAACCGTTGCGCTGCCTATCATTTCAGCAATGGGCGTTGAGACTGTAATACTTCCTACGGCAGTTCTGTCTACACATACAATGTTCAAGAATTTTACTGTTAAGGATCTTATGGATCAGCTTGTTCCGATCACAGATCACTGGAAGGCAGAAGGCGTTAAGTTTGACGCCATCTATACAGGTTATCTTGGATCAGCTGAGGAGATTGAGATAGTAAAGAAGATATTTGATGAGTTCAAGACAGAAGATACACTTATCTTCATCGATCCTGTAATGGCTGATAACGGAAAGCTTTATCCTGCATTTGATGAAGCTTATGCAAAGGAAAATGCAGTTCTTTGCGGCAAGGCAGATATCATCGTGCCAAATATCACTGAAGCATGCTTCATGACTGATACAGAGTATAAGGAAGTATATGATGAGGAGTATGTAAAGACTCTTCTCGGAAAGCTTGCAAAGCTTGGTGCCAAGAAGGTTGTTCTTACAGGCGTTTCACTTTCAGAGGGTAAGACAGGCGTTTACGGCTATGATACAGAGACTGACCAGTACTTCACATATCAGAATGACAGAGTAGATGCAATGTTCCATGGAACAGGCGATATCTTCGCCAGCGTTTCTGTAGGCGCTCTTACAAGAGGACTTTCACTTGATCAGGCATTTAAGCTCGCTGCTGATTACACAGCAGATACTATCAAGACTACTATAGAGAATCCTGAGAAGCCATGGTACGGCGTTGATTTTGAGACAACTATTCCGGAACTTGTTACTGAACTTGGCAAGCTTACAAAATAGTTTAAGGAGCATGTGGGATTTTGTGGACCATTGGTTTACATAATCCATAATGAACGATAAAAAACAATAATATAATCAATAAAACCATCAATCAGACAGACATTTCATAAATTAAAAAGTTTATGCAAATGTCTGTTTTTTTATGCTTATCTTGTAAAGAAAGTGATGCTTTTTTGGGTTGTTAAGCAGTTTGCGATATGATAAAATCAAATTTAGTATTGTCATTAATCAATGACAAAAAAACAGTATTTTAGGTGAGGTGTTAAATGGCAGAATATGTTATTAGCGGATGTTCATCTGCAGATCTCAGTAAATCCTGGCTGGAAAGACGTAATATTGAATATATAGAATTTAATTACGAACTTGGGGGGATACAGTACAAGGATGACTTTGGAGTATCTGTAGCGCCGCATGATCTGTATGAAAGAATGCTCGCAGGTGAGGATTCAAAGACTTCCCAGATCAGTATCGGTGATTATTTTGATCATTTTAAAAGGATACTTGATTCAGGAAGGGATCTGATCCATGTTACGCTGTCAACGGGCATTTCCGGAACATATAATTCAGCTGTACTTGCAGCAAATGAACTGAGAGAAAAATATCCTGACAGAAAGATATATGTAGTGGATTCAATGGCTGCATCATCAGGCTTCGGCCTTCTTCTGGACAAAATGGCAGACTTAAGGGATAAGGGCATGAGCATAGAAATGCTGTATGCCTGGACTGAGGAGAATAAGCTTCGTGCAGTGCACTGGTTCTTCTCAAGCGATCTTACATTTTATATCAAGGGTGGAAGAGTCAGCAAGACAGCGGGCTTTATCGGATCAGTTCTCAGTATATGCCCTCTGTTAAATGTAGATTATTTGGGAAGGCTTATTCCGAGAGAAAAGATCAGGACCAAGAAAAAGGTTATCAGAAGACTTGTTGATAAAATGAAGGAAGATGCCGATAAGGGAACCGATTATGATGATACATGCTTTATCTCACATTCGGACTGCCTGGAGGATGCTGAAGCAGTAATGAAGCTGATCGAGGCTGAGTTTCCTAAGATGAAGGGAAAGATAAGGATATTCCCTATAGGCGCAACAATCGGATGTCATACAGGCCCTGGAACGGTTGCACTGTTCTTCTGGGGCAGGAAGAGAGTAGATTAGGATGAATAAAAATGATTTCGCTCCGCTTCCTCCGATGGGATGGAACAGCTATGATTATTATGACACCACTGTAACAGAAGCTGATGTGAAGAGAAATGCCGACTACATGGCGGACAAGCTTCTGGAATACGGCTGGGAATATGTTGTAGTAGATATTGAATGGTACGCTAAAGGTGCCGGCAGCAGGAGAAGCGAGTATCAGTATATACCATTTTCAACACTTTATATGGATGAATATTCACGCCTCTTGCCGGATCCTGACAGATTTCCGTCATCGCGCGACGGCGCAGGCTTTAAACCTCTTGCGGACTACGTTCATTCTAAGGGGCTTAAATTCGGAATCCATATCATGAGAGGAATCCCAAGAAATGCGGCTCATTCTCATGGGGCAGTTCTTGGAACGGATGTGACTGCTGATGATATCGCGGATCCTTCTTCAATATGCAGGTGGAATCCGGATATGTACGGAGTCAGGGATTCTCAGGCCGGTCAGGCTTATTATGATTCAATCATAGAGCTTTACGCCGGATGGGGCGTTGATTATATCAAATGCGATGATATCTGCAATACAAATGCATATCCTCATGCTCCTTATTCAGGAAAGCATGAGATTGAAATGCTTGCTAAGGCTATCGACAAATGTGGCCGACCGATAGTGCTCTCACTATCACCGGGACCGGCTCTTATAGAGCATTCATGGCATTATAAGAAATATGCAAATATGTGGCGTATAACAGATGATCTCTGGGATCAGTGGCCGCTTCTTCTGGATATGTTCAGACGCTGCGAGCTGTGGCAGGATCATGTATCGAAGGGCTGTTATCCGGACTGTGATATGCTTCCTATAGGCGTCATGGGAAAGGGCTTCGGAAATGAGTGGAGATCGAACTTTACCAAGGACGAGCAGAAAACAATGCTTACTCTCTGGTGTATATTCGGTTCACCTCTTATGATAGGCAGCGAGCTTCCTCTCATGGATGAGTGGACAGTTGAACTTCTTACCAACAGACAGATCCTTTCGATGTTATCTCCTGAGAACAGACCTCATCAGATCCTTAGAAATGAAGAAGAGGCAGTATGGGAGGCTAAAAATGATGCAAATGGTGATCATTTTGCAGCACTTTTCAATCTGTCGGATGAAGAGAGAACAGTAAGCGTAAAGATTTCTGATCTTACCGTAAGCGGTAGTGAGACTGTAAAGCAGAATATCGCGGATTTTTGGACAGGAGAGAGATTATCGGTTGATCAGGATACGATAAGCATGAAGCTTCCGGCACACGGATGCGCAGCGTTTAAACTGTGATCAGGAAGTCTGCACTATATGATCAGCTGATGAAATATATAATAATGATGTTAAATGCGTAGTGGTTGAAAGACTGCTGCGCATTTTTTTTGTTTGAAGTTCTGTGATGACAAGCGGATTACCGCGTTTTAAAAGGTTTTTCATACAGGCAACATGTTATCACAGATATTTCACAAAATTTGTTAGCACTCACTCTTGACGAGTGCTAACAAAAGTGATATAACATAAACAAGTTGAGAAACTTAAATGAAAAAACACTTACAGTTCGAAAGGAGAATAAGATTATGTATTACACAAATATTTTTAATGATGGTTTTGTAGAGGATTTTTTAGATGAGCTTTTCGGAGGTACTGCTGACAGAGGATGTGCATGCGATACAGGAAGAAAGCCGGAGCAGCCAAAGAGAACTGCCAATGTAAGAACAGATATCGAGGAAACTGAAAAGGGTTATACATTTACAGTTGAGCTTCCTGGATTTGATAAATCCGAGGTAAAGATCGAGCTTAAGGATAACTACCTTACAGTTAAGGCTGAGCATGCTCCAAAGACAGAAGAGAATGCAGAAGGTGCTGAAAAGAAGAGATACATCCGCAGAGAAAGATACAATGGAGTAAGACAGAGAAGCTACTTCGTTGGCGAAGACATCAATGCAGAAGGCATCAAGGCCGGATTCAACAATGGAATCCTCACAATTGATATTCCTAGGAAAGAGCCAAAGGAAGAGGCTAAGGTTACTATCTCAATTGACTAATGATCAGTTGAGCAGACCGAAAAGATAAGATTTTGCTTTTTGTTTC
This sequence comes from uncultured Eubacterium sp., assembly GCA_900321215.1. Taxonomy (GTDB): domain Bacteria; phylum Bacillota; class Clostridia; order Lachnospirales; family Lachnospiraceae; genus Eubacterium_Q. Next base: position 8,660 of record ONVE01000029.1, read on the forward strand.
ATAATATCCCCCCCCTCATAGCAAAACAGATACCGTCGGATAACCGGCGGTATTTGTTTTTTTAGAATTAGATGGTTATACGGCACAGAACGTGGTATAATACAAATGTATTTTACTTTTCGAATAGGAGCTTTTTTATGAGTGAAAGACAGGTATTAAAACAGCAGATCTTCACAGGTGAGAGGGCGCTTTATCAGGCGATTGACCTTGATATAAATAATTGTACATTTATGGATGGAGAGTCGCCCCTTAAGGAAAGTAAGGATATCACAGTAGAGAACAGTATGTTTAAATGGCGATATCCTCTTTGGTACAGCGCTAACATTGATATAAGGAACTGCATGTTTTTTGAAGGCGTCAGGGCAGGCTTCTGGTATACTCAGAATCTGAAGATTTCCGGATCGACCATCGATTCGCCTAAGAATATAAGAAGATGCAGAGATATAGAACTTACAGATGTCAGCTTCACAAATGGTCCCGAAACACTTTGGTTCTGTGATGATATCAGAATGAAAAATGTGTACGCACGGGGAGATTATTTTGCTATGAACTGCAGCAATATCAAGGCAGACAGACTTGAGCTGGTTGGCAAATATTCATTTGACGATGTGAAAAATGTTGAGATCCATGACTCAAGACTTATGACCAAGGACGCATTCTGGAACAGCGAAAATGTAACCGTTTATGATTCATTTATCTCTGCAGAATATCTCGGGTGGAATTCAAAGAATCTTACATTTATCAACTGTACTATAGAAAGTCTTCAGGGGCTCTGCTACGTTGAAAATCTCGTTATGAGAAACTGCAGAACGCTGAATACGACTCTTGCTTTTGAATATTCTACCTGCGATGTTGAGGTAAAAGGCCATATTGACAGCATTAAGAATCCAAAGGGCGGAGTGATACGTGCGGATTCTATTGGTGAAGTGATCATGGAAGATAACCGGGTTGATACGTCGAATACTATCATAGAGACAGGGAAGGTGTGATCCGTTCTAAAGAGCATTAATGTGAAATTAAAGGATGCTGAAGGTTAACGAAAAGTTTTAAGGATTTTGAAGCTTTTTGATATTTATGATTTTTTTGAAGGACAGTTGAAGGTTGACATAACATGAATCCGGCTGGGTTACAGATACAGGAGGTGGCAGTATGAATAGTTTTTATGATCTTACAGTAGAAAACACAAAGGGTGAGACGATAAGTCTCGCTGATTTTAAAGGTAAAGTAGTCCTTGTTGTAAATACAGCTACGGGCTGTGGTTTCACACCTCAGTATAAGGACCTTGAGTCAATGTATAAAAAATTGCACGATAAGGGGTTTGAGATAATTGATGTTCCATGTAATCAGTTCGCTGATCAGACTCCGGGAACTGACGAAGAGATAAATGAATTCTGTACGATCAATTATCATACAACATTTCCGAGAATGAAAAAGTCTGATGTAAATGGAGAGAATGCCATCCCGCTTTTTAAATTCCTTAAAGAGCAGAAGGGCTTTGATGGCTTCGGAATAACTCCGAAAGGTATCGGCATGACTGCTGTCCTGAGAGCGATGGATAAGGACTATAAAAATACTCCGGATATCAAATGGAATTTTACAAAGTTTCTGATAGACAGAGAAGGAACTGTAGTTGCCAGATTTGAGCCGACGGAGAGAATGGAAAAGGTATTCAAGGCGGTTGAGGAACTGCTGTAATTATATTCCCGAAGGCTTTGAAAAGATAAAAATAAAAGATAATTATGTATACCGGATTAACTGATAATATGAAAAAATCACTTGAAAAAGGGCGCGAATACCACGTATTCCGCCCTTTTTATTTGACCAACACCTTGCAAAGTGGTATACTATTGCAAGATTGTGGATATATAGCGCGCAAAATATCTGCAAATCATATTTCGTAAAGTCTGCTCCGAAGAAGAAGGATCAGTGATCCGGACAAGAGAAGAGAGAGCAGATAATACTTAGAGATGAAAGGATATCCAATTATGTACGACAAGGTTTCGACAAAACTTAACTTTACTGAGAATGAGGATAAGGTTCTTAAGTTTTGGAATGAAAACAAAGTTTTTGAGAAGAGTATTGATGAGAAGAAGGAGCTTCCGACTTATACCTTCTATGACGGACCTCCAACAGCAAATGGTAAGCCGCACATCGGCCATGTACTTACACGAGTTATCAAGGATATGATCCCTAGATATCAGACAATGAAGGGACACAAGATAATCCGTAAGGCAGGATGGGATACACACGGCCTCCCTGTTGAACTTGAGGTTGAGAAAGAACTTGGAATAAACGGTAAGGAGCAGATCGAGGAATACGGCATCGAGCCGTTCATCGGTAAATGTAAGGAGTCTGTATGGCAGTACAAGAGCATGTGGGAGGAGTTCTCCGGCAAGGTTGGTTTCTGGGCTGA
>ONVE01000024.1 GCA_900321215.1 uncultured Eubacterium sp.
AAAATGAAATGATCCGGCACAATCACGCGCCGGATCTTCTTCAAAAATATACTTCATCAATATTTATATCAGTATTTTGTATCAAAATATCTTCTGCCTCTTTTTAACTATTTCTTTTTCTTAGGCTCTATCCTTTTTACATTTCTGATAACAGGTCTTTCATCTTCTGCAACTGCCGGCCTTTTCTTCTTTTTCACAACGCTTTCCTTCGCTGAGACCGTTATTAAGATGACCATGGCTATGCTCAGCAGTATATAGATCACCTCGGAGATATTCTGTGCGAAAAACTCTTTATTTCCTTTATTCTCCTTAAAATTATTTAAAACATTTATCGCAACTGTTATTATACCGAGAAGCGCCGATATACCTGAAACAATGATGATAAATGTACCAAGCCCTCTAAGCTTTGTAAAAAAGATCAGTGCAAGCATGATCAGCATAGCTATTGCGAGTATTATCAGGCTGATGGAATGAAGCGCATCAAACACATAAAACGCCTTAACCTTAAAAAGATTGATATCTCTTCCCTCGGTAACGCTCTTACCTTCCCTGAATTCGTCGACTATACTGTTAAAATTATTAATATGCTTGATGCCGACAAATACACAGAAGGCGGTCACACACGCAAATGTATATTTTCTGAAATTTGTAAATGCGAGTATCACGATCGCAAGTGACAGGATGATAAGTATTATCGAAAGAAATTTATCATATCCTTCATTTGCGGAATTATCTTTTACAAACCTGTAGACGCAGCTGAAAAAGCAAAGTGCAGCAACAACTCCGGTCATTATAAGTGGAACATCTGACTTCTTTTTCTTTTTACTTGCCATAAGCATCCCCCGAATATTTAATCTGAAGCTTACTGTTACCTGTTTATTCGTTACATTTTATCATTTTGTCCCATGATTTTCCGACCACGGACATACTTTCCTGCTCCGTCACTCTGACCTTCCGAGTCACCGGAGCCACATTTCAAACAAACTTAATCATCTTGGACCGTACTGCCCGCCATTCTGGCCGTTCTGTCCGTTCTGCCCGCCATTCTGAACATTCTGTCCGCCAGTACCATACTGACCAGCAGGAACAATCTGTCCGCCATTCTGAACATTCTGTCCGCCAGTACCATACTGACCAGCAGGAACATTCTGTCCACCCGGACCGTAAGGCTGACGACCGCCTCTCGGGCTCATATTATATGGATCACTCGGATTACCGCCGACAGCGTTCGGATTATATACAGGATTCTGCATACCATAAGGATTCACAGACCCTGCCCCTCTCATAGCGCCTCTTCCTCCAAATCCGCCGAGATTATTATATGAATTGCCAAAATTAGGATTATATGCATTTGGATTACTTGCATACGGACTGTTCGGATATCTGCCGTGAAGTCTTTCCATCCTGAGAACCGACTCTTCCTTCGCCGCCTGACACATACCCATCAGCATGAAGGCTTCTCCCAAGAAATAAAATCCACGCAAGATAGCAACTGTCTTTACCTGCTCTGATTTTTCAATCATTTCAATCGCAGATATGATATAGCAGCCATATTCACAGGCAAGAGCTACATATACTACTGCAGTTACCACGATAGTAAGTACAGAGAAAACTCTGGCATCTGTTACAAGCACCAGTATAAAAAGGATCACAAATAAAGCTGTAAGTGTGAAAAAGAGATATGGCTCAATTCCTTCGATAAGATACCAGTATCTTGTAGCTGATTTATCAAAATACCTGTTACCATTATCAGCTGCGACCTTGAACAATTCCTTATATTCTTTAAAATATTTGATATAATATACCGTTCTGTTGATAAGACATGCAGCGCCGAAGAATATCATAGTCTTTTTCAGACCGATTGCTGCCATGATCAGCGCCAGCGCAAGAACAGAAACATAGATGATCACATAAGCTTTTTCATATTTATCATAACCCTTGAAATACTTACTGATCCTGTAACAGAAGAATGGCAGAGCCATTAAAACGCAGATAATGACCTGAATCCGCGAACCGCTTACTTTTCTTTGTCCTCCCAATAAAAAAACACCCCTTCTTAAATAACACGCTGTCGATCGGTCCCCATTATCCTCCCGACATTACAAAATACCTCTTTCATTATATCATATAATCAGATTAAATAAAGCAGATAAAAACAAAAACTAAACTGCCGAAAATTCAGCAGTTTAGTTTTTGTTCTATGCAAGAAGCTCGTCAAGCTCAAACCTTCTTCTACCCTTTTGTCTTGTAAGCTCGGCAAGTCCAAGATCGGTCATATCCACAAAAAAGCATTTTGTACGGTCGCGGCTTATCCTCTGCTTCAGGTGGCTTATCACGCTGTCGTTGGATTCATTTTTCTTCATGTTTATGAAATCCACAATGATTATTCCGGAGATATTTCTGACTCTGACAATCCTTGCTATCTCTTCAGCGGCTTCAATATTCGTTTTTGTCATATGAGCCTCGATATTGCTGCCCTTGATATCCTTACCGGTATTTACATCAATTACTGTCAGCGCTTCCGTGATATCAACAAAAAGATACCCTCCGGACTTAAGATATATCTTATGTCCGAAATATATACCAAGCTCCCTGTCAATATTGTATAAAGCTCTGAGAGACTGCATTTTATCATTATGCAGCAATATATTAACTTTGATGATCTTCTCGTCTTCCTTTAAAGCCGCAAATCCGGTCTGTTCAAGCTCCTCATAAAGCTCCGGTATATCAGTTACTACAGTCAGCTCACTGTAAACATTCTTAGCCCTGATATCCTCAAGATAATCTAAAACGTCATCCTCCTGCCTATAGATAAGAGTACCCGCATTTTCATGGTAGGCCTTATCGATAGCACCCTTAAGCTTTCTGAGCACATTGATAGCATCAAGCTCAACAAAAAGATCTTCCTTGTTCTCGGCGGCAGACCTGAAGATAACGCCGAATTCATCATTTATCTCCTCTTTATACTTTATCTTCATACTTTCATAAAGCTGCTTTAAATGATCTCTTCTCGCATCATTCTGTATGCGTCTTGACACGCCTGCCCTGTTGGTTCTGTTTATTACTGAATATCTGCCCTTCATGGAAATATCAGCTGTAGCCTGACTCTTCTTACTGCCAGCTGAGTCCTTTATGACCTGGACAAGAAGCCAGTCGCCCTTTTTAACAGTATCGCTGTTTCCATGCTTGATAAATATATGTTTTCCTTCATTTTCCTCAAGAGAATAATACAGCATCTCTCCATTTTCAGATCTTAAAAATGCAGCCTTAAGGTTATCTACGATATTATCCACTACAGCCACATACATATTTCCAACCTTACTTTCATCGGAAAAAGGATGAATCTCCGATAAGATATCATCCTCATAAATAAATGCTACATTTCCGCATCTGGCTTTTGTAACAACTATTTTTCCCTTCACTGTTATTTTTCCCCCACTAAACTCTTCTTCCGGCTTCACCGAGGCTCTTAAAACCTGTCTCACTGTCACCGTAATATGTTTCAAGCCTTAATACTCTGTAATGAAATCTATCATATGTAAGACCGGCTTTCTCACAGATAAGTCCGAGAACATTTTCAGGCTTGAGGTTCTCATGACTTCCGGTCGCTATAAGCATATATATGCCGTCTTCCCTCTTCTCGAGATCATATATCAGCGGCTTAATATCAGTCACCACGCTTGATCTTTTGGTATTCTTCAGGACCTCCAGAGTGTCTGCAGCATTTATCTCATCTATATAGCCCTTCAGCAGCTTATCCTCTTCTTCATCACTTATATCGCCGTGAACAGCCCTGAAAGCATCCCTGCCCTTATCCGTAAAGCTGATGAGATAATCCGAAGCAGTGACCGCTGCCATTGAATTTACAGCATCATCCGGAAGTATCACTATATCGATCATTTTAAGATAAGGCGATCCGGTTTTGTTAAATCTCGCCACTATATCCTCTGAGGAAGTGAAGGAATTAAATTCGGCATCACAGTATTCGCCGACCGATTCCATCATAAGAGGCATCGGCGCAGCAAAAGAAATAATCTGATGAGGGCTCATGCCTGTACTGTAGCAGATATCGAGTCCGGCTCTTCTGATCGCCTTCTGGAAATATCTCATGACATCAAGATGACTTATGAACTTTAAAGGACCTGTCTTACTGTATTTTATCCTTACTCTCATTTTCTATACTCTCCGAAAGACCTTACGCTCCAAAGCATACTCCGCTTCCAAATGAAGCCGATCCGCAGCCCTGACATTTATCACGACAATTAGAGGTTACTCTGCCTTCTCTTGCGGCCTCCCATTCCTTTATCAAGAATTTCTTTGATACACCGGCATCGATATGATCCCAAGGGAACACCTCAGTAATATCCCTTTCTCTCTCGGTATAGAATTTGTAATCAATACCGTTATCCGCAAATGCCTTATAATATCTCTCCATACTGAAGAATTCTGTCCACGCATCAAATATCGCACCGGCCTTATAAGCGTCATAGATCACCTTGGAAAGTCTTCTGTCTCCTCTTGCGAAAACGCCCTCAAGCACGGAAATATCCTGATCATGATATGAAAACTTAAGTCTCTTTTTATTGAGCTGCTGATTAAATGTATCCTTTACATGCCTTGCTCTTGCTACATACTCATCACGCGGGAGCATAGGCGCCCACTGAAACGGCGTAAAAGGCTTTGGAACAAAATATGACGCAGAAGCCGTGATCTGAAGTGAACCTACTCTCTCTTCCTTCGGAACAGTTTCAAAGTATAGCTCTGATATCTTCTCTGCAAGATAAGCGATTCCTTCAGCATCCTCATCAGTTTCAGTAGGAAGTCCGAGCATGAAATACAGCTTAACCTTATTCCATCCTCCCTTAAATGCATCCTGCGAACCCTTAAGGATATTCTCCTCTGTTATTCCTTTATTTATTACATCTCTCATTCTCTGGGTGCCTGCTTCAGGTGCAAAGGTAAGCGAAACCTTCTTAATATCCTGCACCTTTTTCATGACCTCCAGAGAGAACGCATCAATTCTAAGAGAAGGAAGCGAAACATTTACGTGCTTCTTCTCCATTTCATCCATCAGATAATCCAGAAGCTCCTTAAGCGACAGATAATCACTTGTTGAGAGCGAGCTTAAGGAAATCTCCTCATAGCCTGTATTATCAAGCATTTCATTTGCATATTTCTTGAGAAGCTCAACGTCCTTCTGTCTTGTTGGACGGTAGATCATACCGGCCTGGCAGAAACGGCAGCCTCTGATGCATCCTCGCATAACCTCAAGAACTACTCTGTCCTGGGTAGCACGAAGAAATGGAACCACCGGCTTCATCGGATAGCTTGTATTATTAAAATCCGTAACTATCACTTTCTTAACTGTTGCCGGAACATCCTCATATTTTACTTTTATTTCCTTTACGGTATTATCCTCATTATAGGAAACCTCATACATTGAAGGAACATATATTCCTTTGATCTTTGAAGCCTCATGAAGAAAATCCTCTCTGGACATATCGCTGTTCTTATATTCTTTATAAAGCACAAAAAGCCTGTCATAGCTGACCTCGCCCTCGCCGATATAAAAAATGTCAAAGAAATCAGCTATAGGCTCCGGATTATATACACACGGACCCCCTCCGATGACTATCGGATGCTCCTTGGTCCTTTCCTTTGCATATATCGGAAAGCCTGACAGTTCAATGACCTGAAGGATATTCGAATAACACATCTCATACTGAAGAGTTATGCCCAGGAAATCAAAATCCTTCACAGGGCTCTGTGTCTCGAGAGTAAAAAGCGGAATATCCTTCTCTCTCATTATCCTGTCAAGATCCGGCCACGGGCTGTAAACACGCTCGCAGTAAGTATCCTCACGTCGGTTGAACATATCATACAGTATCTGGATACCGAGATATGACATACCTATCTCATAGACATCAGGAAAACACATGGCAAAGCGGATATCCACTGATTTTGGATCCTTCTCGACCATATTTATCTCATGTCCGATATAACGTGACGGCTTTTCTACAGCCATCAGTATTTCGTCCGAAAGTGCCAGATCGTACATTTATATAATCTCCATCTATTAATTCTTAAAGCTGTGAACAGGTGCCGGAATACGTCCGGTTCTGTTAACGAAATCAGAGCAGTCGTAGTTGTTGACCTTCATGATAGGTGCATATCCGAGAAGTCCACCGAATTCAACCGACTCGCCTTCCTTCTTGCCTACAACAGGTATAAGTCTTACTGCAGTAGTCTTCTGATTGATCATACCGATAGCCATTTCATCTGCGATGATTCCGGAAATGGTGGTTGCCTTTGTATCTCCAGGTATTGCGATCATATCAAGACCTACAGAGCATACGCAGGTCATAGCCTCAAGCTTCTCGATAGTAAGGCATCCGTTCTCAGCTGCAGTAATCATGCCCTGATCCTCGCTGACTGGGATAAATGCTCCTGAAAGTCCTCCTACATAAGAAGAAGCCATGATTCCGCCCTTCTTAACCTGATCGTTAAGTAATGCAAGTGCTGCTGTAGTACCAGGTGCACCGGCATACTCAAGTCCGATCTCATGAAGTATATCAGCAACCGAATCACCGATAGCAGGTGTCGGTGCCAGAGAAAGGTCTACAATACCAAATGGTATGCCAAGTCTCCTGGATGCTTCCTTCGCAACGAGCTGACCTACTCTTGTGATCTTAAATGCAGTCTTCTTGATAGTCTCGCAGAGAACCTCGAAGCTTTCACCTCTTACCTCTTCAAGAGCAGTCTTAACAACTCCCGGACCTGAAACTCCGACATTTATGATCCTGTCTGCTTCTGTAACGCCGTGGAAGGCTCCTGCCATAAATGGATTATCATCCGGTGCATTGCAGAATACAACGAATTTAGCACAGGCGATAGAACCCTGGTCAGCTGTAAGCTCAGCTGCCTCCTTGATCTTCTCGCCGATAAGTCTTACAGCGTCCATATTGATTCCGGTCTTTGTAGAACCGCAGTTTACAGAGCTGCAGACTACATTTGTCTCGGAAAGAGCCTTAGGGATAGACTCGATGAGAAGCCTGTCGGCCTCTGTCATTCCCTTACTTACAAGTGCCGAATATCCACCGATGAAGTTTACTCCAACCTCAGCAGCCGCTTTGTCGAGAGTCTTTGCGATCTCTACGAAATCATCTGTTGTCTTACATACAGAACCGCCTACAAGAGCGATCGGTGTTACGGAAATTCTCTTATGAACGATAGGAATTCCGTACATTTTTGTGATCTCCTGACCTGTTGCAACAAGATCACGGGCACTGTCTGTTATCTTCTTATATATCTTATCGCAGGTTTCCTGAACATCCTTACCTACGCAGTCAAGCAGGCTGATACCCATAGTGATGGTTCTTACATCAAGGTTCATCCTGCTGACCATTTCATTTGTCTCTATTACTTCATTTAATGTAATCATCTGATATCCTCATCTCTATATATAGATACTCTCTTTATCTTTATGTTTAAATGCTCCCGAATAAACTAAATCTAACTGATTAGATTCTGTGCATCATATCAAAGATTTCTTCCTTCTGAGCCTTGATCTCAACGCCGATCTCATGTCCTACAGAAGCAAGCTCAGATGCGAGCTCATCATGAGATTTTAAGGAATCAGCTGTATCTACAAGCATCATCATATTAAAATATCCCTGCATTGTTGTCTGGGTAATATCGCAGACATTGATATTATTACTTGCAAGGTATGTGCAGACCTTTGCGATTATACCAACGGTATCCTTACCTACAACTGTTATGATTGTTTTCATTTTTATATCCTCCTAAGTTAAATCATAAATGAATTCCGGACCAGCGTCCGTTATCATATCCTTAAACCTCATAGATCTCATCATTATGGTCACGGAACGCAGTATGCAGCTTAAAATCCCTCATATCATCCGTATAGGGATTTCCAAGCAGCTCCGTCTTCACCGTCTCATATGCGAGATCCGGAAAGTTATTATCCTTGCTTAAATGACCGAGTATTATGGTCTTTATATGATCATTAAGAAGCGCTCTTATGAATCTGCCTGAGGCTTCATTTGACAGATGACCTCTCTCCGAAAGTATACGTCTCTTAAGCTCGTACGGATAAGGTCCTACTTCAAGCATTCTGACATCATGATTTGCCTCGATCAGAAGCGCGTCGCTGTCTGATAAGCATTGTATCAGATAATCATTGTAATTACCAAGGTCAGTTGCGACAGACACTTTGCTTTTACCATCCGTAAATGAAAAACATACCGGTTCATAAGCGTCATGCCAGATCGATCTCGGTGTTACACTGATATCTCCTATCTGAAATGATATATCACTTTCTATGACATTATATAACTCTTTATCGATTTTTCCAACAGAAGAACATTCATTTATGCCTTTTATTGTTCCTGCGGTGGTATATATCGGCACATTATATTTTCTTGAGATCACCCCAAGTCCCTTGATGTGATCCGAATGCTCGTGTGTTATCACCACAGCATCGATATCCTTCCCGCTCATATCAGCATACCTTAGACCTTCCTCGATCTTCTTCATGCTGATGCCGCAGTCAACCAGTATGGATGTTCTGTCAGTCGCCACCAGAGAGACATTTCCGCTGCTCCCGCTGGCTATATTCATAAGCTTCATCTTGATTACCTGTCTTTAATCATCTTCCTTTGATCATCTGAATCATTTTATCTTTTATTAAATGTCATGCTCTTAAGATACAGCTCCTCATACTCACTATTTCCGCCTGCAGCCAGAGTTTTTATACTCTTCCTGAATATATCATACTCCTTAAAGACCTCCTCCGGAAGCTCTCCCCCGGTATATGCCTTATCAAGCAGTATTTTATCGTTTCGCAGCAGCTCTTCCGCTCCCGAAAGAGAAGTATTCCCCGAAACGACCGTTCTGTCAAGCAGACTTTCCGGAATCATTCCGAGAGTCACCGCATCAGACAGTGACATATGGAAGCCAAAGCCTCCTGATATATATAATCTTTCAATATCCTCTGTCTTAAGTCCTGCACTCCTGATAAGGAATATCAGTGATGAATATATCGCAGCTACAGCAAGCTGTATGCTTCTTATTATCTTCTCCGTCAGATGTATACGTGTTCCGGATATGCAGACATCCCTGCCATTTTCTATAAAATCCTCTGTAAGAAGAAGCTCCCTGCTTAATTCGCCTCTTTTGATAAGATACGCTATGGCTGAAAGAGTTGTCTTGCCGTAGATACCGCTTGCCCTGGTACTGTTCTCAAAGGCAGGTCCGCAGGCTGCAGATACGGCAAATAATTCATCATTCTTCTTAAGGATCATTTCGCCGTTGGTGCCAAGATCCATCATGACTACATTTTCATCAGAGGAATTACCGAAAAGGGTATATGCACCTATGCACGCATCAGCTCCGATAAAAGCAGATGTTCCGGCAATTACTGTAAATGGTCTTCCGTCAAGAAGCTTTATAGTCAGATTCTCATCATAAGGACATTCAAATGGAGCCCTGCCGAGGGAATCTATGCTTCTGTCAAGTATAATAGACGCCATAGTCGTATTTGCGGAAATGATGCCGCAGACCACTTCCGCTTCATTTTCCTCAGAAAGCCTTAGAAGCTCTCCTGAGATTGATTCTATGATCATCTCATGCATTCTGGCGAGATTATTCTTTCTCTCAGAAAGAGTTATCCTTGATATAACATCTGACCCGAAAACATGCTGCGGATTTAAGAGTCCGCTTTTCGCTATTATATGACCATTTTCATCTATCAGTGAAACTGCCACCGTTGTAGTACCTACATCGATGGCAGCAAATGCAGTTTTTTTCATTAGAATATCGCCTTAGGTGTTTTCTCTATTGGTCTGTATCCTGTTTCCTTCAGTCTCTTAAGGATCTTCTCCTTATGCTCTGGTCCGAAGGCTTCCATAGTGATCATAAGCTCAACTGCAGCATTTCTGTTAAGTGAAACGAACTGGTTATGATCAAGCTTGATGATATTTCCCTGCTCTTCTGCAATTATTGAAGAAACCTTAACAAGCTCGCCCGGCTTATCAGGAAGAAGTACAGATACTGTAAAGATTCTGCTTCTTGCGAAAAGTCCGTGCTGAACAACAGATGAAAGTGTGATAACGTCCATATTTCCGCCTGAAAGGATACTTACGACCTTCTTATCCTCTGCAGGAAGATGCTTAAGTGCGGCAACAGTAAGAAGTCCGCTGTTCTCAACTATCATCTTATGATTTTCTATCATATCAAGAAATGCTACGATAAGCTCACTGTCTTCAACAGTTATGATATCGTCGATATTTTCTTCTATGTAAGGGAAGATAACGCTTCCCGGAGTCTTAACGGCTGTACCGTCAGCTATAGTATTTACATGATCAAGTGTTGTAACCTCGTGCTTCTTAAGTGAAACCTGCATACAGTTTGCACCTGCAGGCTCAACACCGATAACCTTGATATTTGGATTAAGCATCTTGGCAAGTGTTGAAACACCTGTTGCAAGTCCGCCTCCTCCTATCGGTACAAGGATGGTATCAACGAAAGGAAGATCCTTAAGTATCTCCATAGCAACAGTACTCTGTCCTGTTGCAACCTCAAGATCGTCAAATGGATGGATAAATGTATATCCCTCCTCCTCAGCAAGCTGAAGAGCATATTCGCATGACTCATCATATACATCACCGTATAAGATAACCTCTGCACCAAGGGATTTTGTTCTGTTGACCTTGATCAGCGGAGTTGCTGTAGGCATAACGATGATAGCCTTGCAGCCGTATGCTCTTGCAGCATACGCAACGCCCTGAGCATGATTTCCCGCAGAAGCTGTAATAAGTCCTCTTCCACGTTCAATATCGCTGAGACAGCTTGTCTTATAATAAGCGCCTCTTATCTTATATGCGCCTGTAAGCTGCATATTTTCAGGCTTAAGGAATACCTTATTGCCGCTCTGCTTTGAAAAGAATTCACTTTCTATAAGGCCTGTATTTCTGGCCACCTTTGAAACTACGTTATATGCTTCCTCGCACTTATCGAGGGTTATCTTATCCATCATGGTTCTGCACCCTTTCATTTTTATAATTATGATTAAGCAGTCATATTCAAAATGTGTTTTATGCTTTTTAAAAAGCCGCTTTATTCACTTTATATTACAGATCAAAAAGGTCATCATCTCTAGGGATGCCTTCATTTGCTTCAACTAAAAGCTCTGCGTCTGACATTTCGGATTCAACATTAAAGTCAGCAAAAAGAGCTGTGATAAACTGGCTTGGATCAAACTTCTGAAGATCATCGATCTTCTCGCCGATACCGATATATTTAACCGGAACAGAAAGCTCCGACTGGATTGCTATCGCAATACCTCCCTTTGCTGTTCCGTCAAGCTTTGTAATGATTATACCATCTATCTGCGAAACAGTACTGAACTGTCTTGCCTGCTCAAGAGCATTCTGACCTGTTGTACCATCGAGAACGATGAGGGTTTCAACATTTGCAGCCGGATACTCCTTATCAATGATCCTTCTCATCTTGGCAAGCTCATCCATAAGATTCTTCTTGTTATGAAGTCTTCCTGCAGTATCTACAAGAAGGATATCTGTATTTCTGGCCTTTGCTGCGTTAACTGCGTCATATACAACCGCTGAAGGATCAGATCCTTCGCTCTGCGCAATGATATCAACCTCCGCTCTGTCAGCCCATGTCTTAAGCTGATCTATGGCAGCTGCCCTGAATGTATCTGCAGCCGCGATAAGAACTCTCTTGCCTCTTCTTCTGTACTGTGCGGCAAGCTTTCCTATAGATGTGGTCTTACCTACGCCATTTACGCCTATTACGAAGATTACCGACTTCTTCTCCTCAAAATCATAAGCAGAATCTTCAACATTCATCTGGTCACGGAGGCTGTTGATGATAAGTCCCTTACATTCTGCAGCGTCCTTAAGCTTAAGCTCCTTGACCTTGGCCTTAACGTCTGAGATAACCTTCTCAGCCGTCTCATAGCCCATATCTGCCATAACGAGCGTTTCTTCAAGCTCATCATAGAAGTCATCATCTATCTCATTTGCCTTAAAAAGATTTGAAAAGCTCTTGGAAATGCTGTTTCTTGTCTTTGAAAGACCTTCCTTTAATTTTTGAAAAAATCCCATATGCTTCTCCCTTCACATTAAATCCTTATCAGTTATCAAGTTTATCCTCAATAAGATTTACAGAAACAAGTGTTGATACGCCCTTCTCCTGCATTGTGATACCGTACAGGATATCTGCAGCCTCCATCGTACCACGTCTGTGGGTGATAACGATGAACTGTGTATCCTTGGTAAGCTTATCAAGATACTTGGCGAATCGTCTTACGTTCGAGTCATCAAGAGCAGCCTCGATCTCGTCAAGAAGACAGAATGGCGACGGCTTAAGACTCTGGATCGCAAAAAGCAGTGCAATGGCTGTAAGACTCTTCTCACCACCGGAAAGCTGCATCATGTTCTGGAGCTTCTTTCCAGGCGGCTGCGCATTGATAATGATTCCCGATTCAAGTATATCTTCTTCATCCACGAGCGAAAGCGTAGCCTTACCACCGCCGAACAGCTCATGGAATACCTTCTGGAACATCGACTGGATATCCTTGAATTTCTCAGTAAATGTATCCTTCATGGCTTTTTCAAGCTCTGCAATGATATTCTTCAGGTTTTCTTCCGCCTTGACTATATCATCTCTCTGTGAGCTGAGGAAGGTATATCTTTCGGAAACCTCTTTATATTCCTCGATAGAATTGACATTTACATCCCCGAGTCCCTTGATATCGGACTTAACCGCAGCGATCTCCTTCTTAAGAGCCGCTCTTCCCGGTTCTGCATCATTATCCTTTACAAGCTCTGCAGCAGCCGAATATGTGAGTTCGTATTCCTCCCACATATAATTTATCTCTGCATCCTTCTTCTCGGTTATCTTCTCAATATTATTATTGCAGGTGAAGAGAGCCTTATCCATACGGCCTATCTCCGCGGTAAGCTCTTCACGGCGGTTAAGGAGTTCCTTATGCTTCCTGTTCTCCTTCTCCTTGTCGGAGATCACCTTATCAAGCTTTACCATATTATCATCGATTATACCGATGTTTTCCTGCTTCTTTTTATTCAGTTCTTCAATCTCTTTACTGTAGCCCTCAGCATTTGAACCTGAGGCATTCAGCCTGTCGTTATATTCCTTCTCGGATTCACGCATTCTGTTAATATCTGCAGAAAGTCTGTCGATGTTCTGATCGATGAAGCCTGACTGCTGTCTGATATTTCCTGCCTTCAGTGAAAGAGATGCATATTCTTCATCACGAAGCTTCTTCTCGTCACGGAGCTTCTCCACTTCAGCCTCGATGAGAGCGATACTGTTCTTTCTCTCCTCGATAGCCTTTTCCTTCTGTGCTCCCTCGTCAAAAAGCTCGTCCTTGTTGATATTAATATCCTTAACCTGTTCATCAAGTTCAAGGTTTTCTTTCTTAACCGCATCAAAGAGTCTGATGGTCTCATCCAGGCTTCTCTCTGCATTTTCAAGGCTTATGCGAAGAGTATTCTCTTCAATTCCCTGATGCTGGATAACCTGATTCAGACGGTCTCTTTCCTCCTTCAGAGATTCCCTCTTCATAAGGAGCTCGGTTTCCTTCTTCTTAGCTTCAGCAAGCTTAACAGAGGCCTTCTTAATATCCTCGCCAAGCTGATCAAGCTCTCTCTTACGTCCGAGCAGATTACTCTGGTTCTTGAAGGTACCACCTGTCATCGAACCGCCCGGATTGATAAGCTCTCCTTCGAGAGTAACAAGTCTGAGGCTCTGATTATACTTTGCCGCAAGCCTTCCTGCATTATCGATATTATCTACGACAATGCTTCTTCCGAGGAGATTTTCTACGATATTATTATATTTAGGATCTACATTTACAAGCTTTGATGCGATTCCTATAACGCCCTTTTCCTTAAGTGCTTCAGGCGCTACGCTGCCTCTTGCCACTACGCTTGACGCAGGAAGAAATGTAGCTCGTCCGAACTTGTTCTCTTTCAGGAATCTGATCATCCTCTTGGCTGTTTCTTCATTATCTGTAACGATATTCTGGATATTTCCGCCGAGAGCAGTCTCGATAGCGATCTCGTACTCAGCCTGAACCTTGATGATATCAGCAACAACACCGACTATTCCGGCATTCTTTGCCTTCTGCTCCATGACCTTTCTGATACTGTTGCCATATCCTTCATACCTTTCGGTAAGATTAAGGAGAGCATCCTGTCTTGAACGAAGGCTTATGACCATCTGGTTATATTTTGTTATATCTGATTTAACTGCAGAAGCCTCTTCAGTGTTATTTCTGATACCATTCTCTGCAGCCTTATGCTTATCCTGATTATTGCGAAGAAGCTCTGAAGCATTTGCAAGCGATTCTGATAAACGCTTCTTCTCTTCAGTAAACTTTGCCTCGTCACTTTTCAGCGAAAGATATTTCTGCTGGAGCTCTGTACGTCTTACAGAGATATTCTCAAGCATAGTATCGTATCTTCCGACCTTTGCTTTAAGATTACCGCCTTCATTTATGAAATCAATGATCTCACCCTTGGCGTTCTCTATCTCTTCTTCCTTCTTGGCAACAAGAGCTTCAAGTCTGTCGCATTCCTTCTTCTTGTCAGAGGCTTCCTTCTCAGCATTTCTTACGGTTGCTGAGAAATTCTTCTTCTCTTCTTTAAAGCCGGCTATCTCAGTCATGACTCTTTCAATCTCAGCAAGAGTTTTCTGAAGCTCTCCGGCGATAAGCTCTTTATTCTTCTTCTCTGATGAAATCTGCTCGTTTAATACTCGGATCTCACCGTCTGCCTTTTCATTTTCAAGCTTTTTATCTGTGATTATATCCTTAAGCTCGCTGATAGATGCATCCAGTGCTTCTATTCTATGCTCAAGCTCATCATACTGTCTTCTTGTTTCCTCAAACTCATTATTCAGTCTCTCGGAATCATCAGACATGATCTTCTTCTCTTTCTCGAGCTTTTCCAGAGAATTATTGATCTCTCTGATCTCGATAAGAAATGAACTTATCTCGAGTCCCTTAAGCTTTTCCTTAAATGCAAGATATTTCTTAGCCTTCTCAGACTGTCTCTCAAGAGGTCCAACACGTCCCTCAAGCTCGCTTAAGATATCATTTACACGGCTCAGATTCTGATGCTCCGAAAGAAGAGCCTTCTCTGTTGCCGCCTTATTCTTCTTATATTTTACGATACCTGCAGCCTCATCAAAGAGCTCTCTCTTCTCTTCAGGCTTTCCGCTAAGTATCTGCTCGATCTTACCCTGACCGATGATGGAATATCCTTCCTTTCCGATACCGGTATCGAAGAACATCTTGGTAACATCCTTAAGTCTTGTGACCGTACCGTTGATAAGGTATTCACTCTCGCCAGAACGGTAAACACGTCTGGCAACGGTTACCTCGTTATAATCTATAGGAAGCTTATGGTCACTGTTATCAAGCGTGATCGCAACATAAGCAGAGCCCTGAGGTTTTCTGAGCTCTGTACCTGCAAATATTACATCCTCCATCTTGGCTCCACGAAGATTCTTTGCACTCTGTTCACCAAGCACCCATCTTACCGCATCAGCTACATTACTTTTACCGGATCCGTTCGGTCCGACTATGGCTGTAATACCGTTATTAAATTTGAAATCTATTTTATTCGCAAATGATTTAAAACCATTTACCTCTATACTCTTAAGATACATTGTTTACGACTCCAAGTTTCATCAGCGTTTTATGTGCGGCTATCTGCTCAGCACTCTTCTTCGAATTACCGCTTCCGCATTCATAATGCTTCTCAACACCGTTCTGCGCGATAATACATGCTTGCACCACGTAGGTTCTGCAGTGATCCGGTCCGGACACGCTCACCTCACGGTAGACAATGCTGCTGCCGCTTTTCTGTACATATTCCTGAAGGATGGATTTTGAATCATGGAAAAGCACTTTTCCTTCAATATCTGTCAGCAGGAATTTGACCACATAAGCCCTTGCTTCCTCTATACCGCCATCCAGATAGATAGCTCCGAGCACGGACTCAAAAAGGTCGCACAGTATCGAGCTTCTGCTTCTTCCTCCGGTCTGCTCCTCGCCCTTGCTGAGATATATATAATCTCCAAAGCCAAAGCCTCCCGTTATCTGCGAAAGGGTATACTCACATACAAGACTCGCACGAAGCTTTGTAAGCTCGCCCTCCGTCTTCGCCGGATAGCGTTTGAAAAGCTCTTCACTGATGATAAATTCAAGCACAGCATCACCGAGAAACTCATATCTTTCATACGATTCAAGCTTCTTCATCCTGAATTCATTTACGTACGAACTGTGCGTAAATGCTATATCAAGATGCGTCCTGTCTTTAAAATGATATTCAATTTTGTCCTCTAAAGCAGTGTAATCGGTTTTGCCGTATACCATCTTTTATTCCTCCGGATTACCTTCAGCCTTCTCAGCAGTTAAGCCGCGGATTATCTTGCCGCTTACATCATTTTTAACGAACTCACTGCACTGTCTTATAGCGCTTATAACTTCGCCTTCCTTGGAATTGCCATGGATCTTTACTACAAGTCCCTTAAGGCCGAGAAGCGGAGCTCCTCCCTTGTTGCTTGCACTGAAGGTTGAAAGTGTCTTCTTAAGCTGCTTCTTGATCATGAGTGCTCCGATCTTACTCTTGAAGCTGCTCATCATCGCGCCCTTCATTTCGGTAAGTATCATCTTTGAAAGACCTTCGTAAAGCTTTAAGATTACATTTCCGACGAAAGCTTCCGTAAGTATTACGTCAGCCTTGCCAAATGGTATCTCTCTCGACTCTATACTTCCGATAAAATTAATATCCTTGCACTGTTTAAGAAGCGGAAATGTCTCCTTTACGAGGGCATTACCCTTCTCCTCTTCGGTACCGATATTTACTATGGCAACTGTAGGATTTTTAACGCCTACAACATTCTGCATATATATTGACCCCATCTTGGCAAACTGTACAAGGACCTCAGGTCTTGCGTCTACATTTGCGCCGCAGTCGATAAGGAGTGATGGACTCTTGGATGTAGGAATAAGAGGTGCAAGAGGTGTTCTCTTAACGCCCTTGGCACGACCTACAATAAGCTGTCCGCCTGCAAGTACCGCACCTGAACTTCCTGATGATATAAATGCATCACAGGTTCCTTCCTTAACAAGGTTAAGTCCCTTCACAAGTGATGAATCCTTCTTGGTCTTAACCGCTTCTACAGGAGCATCATGACAAGTGATCTCCTCAGAAGCATCTACTATCTTAATTCTGTTCTTATCATATTCATATCCGGCCAGAAGCTTTTCAAGTTCGTTTTTGTGTCCGGTAAGATAAAGTGTTACATTTTTATTCTCTTCCAGCCCTTTAACTGCGCCCCTTACCATAACCTCAGGGCCGTTGTCACCGCCTATAGTATCGATAACTATATTTACATTCTTATCCGCCATAATTTTATCTCCCACCTCTTAATATAAAAAACGAAAAAATGCCGTGTATATTTTAGCCTATAATAATAGTTTATGCAAGAAATACTTTGAAATGCTTTTAAATACTGTACAAATGAAAAAAGACCGGAAAATCCGGTCTTAATCCATTTATTAATTATCGATTAGTCAACTGAAACGATCTCCTTCTTGTTGTAAGAACCGCAGTTCTGACATACTCTATGAGGAACCATAAGAGCGCCACACTTGCTGCACTTAACAAGATTTGGAGCGGTCATCTTCCAGTTTGCTCTTCTCTTATCTCTTCTAGCCTTAGAAGTCTTGTTCTTTGGACAAATTGACATTTCGGAAACACCTCCCTTACGAAATCACACTTGCTACATT
>ONVE01000234.1 GCA_900321215.1 uncultured Eubacterium sp.
AAAGTGAAGAATAGAGAGAATTAAGAGGGGATTAGATGTATCAGTTTCTGATCGCATCATGAAAATAAAAATATGAAAATAGCTTTTTTACAAATTTTACCGGGGAAAGACCTGGGAGAGAATCTTACAATTGGACAGAATGCATGCCGCGAGGCCAAAGAAAAAGGAGCTGATATAGCGCTGTTCCCGGAAATGTGGAGCGATGGATATTCTTTGCCGCAGGAAGATGGAGAAATTCAAAAACTGGCGATAGATAAGGAAAGTGACTTTATCAATGCCTTTCGTGATCTGGCAAAAGAACTTGAGATGGCGATCGGTATAACCTTTCTTGAGGCAAATGATCCCAGACCGCTTAATTCAGTGGTTATCTTTGATAGATTGGGAAATGAAATCCTTCATTACTCTAAGGTTCATATATGTGCCTTTGATGATGAGAAGGTTTTGGACAGCGGGGAAGATTTTTATACAGCGGATTTGGATTTTGGACGTGGAACGGTTAAGATCGGTTCTATGATCTGCTTTGACAGAGAATTCTCTGAGAGCGCAAGGATACTTATGCTAAAGGGCGCAGAGCTTATTCTTGCACCAAATGCCTGCCCTATGGAGATTAACAGGCTGGCTGCACTGCGGTCCAGAGCGTACGAAAATATGGTGGCTGTGGCAACATGCAATTATCCTGAAGGACAGCCGGATTGCAACGGACATTCAACGCTGTTTGATGGCGTGCCGTGGCTTCCTGATGAACCCGGCGTTCGGGATATGTGCGTGATGGAGGCTACGGGAGCTCCGGGAGTTTATATAGCTGAGCTTGATCTTGATATACTCAGAACACACAGGAAAAATGATGTTATGGGTGATAAATACAGGCACCCTGATAAATACAAGATATTATTAGATGAGAAAGAAAGTGGTTCTTTGTCTCAAAAAGGAGCAGGAGAAGAAGGGGAAGCAGGAGAAGAAGGAGAAGAAAAGGCTGAAAAGTCCTACATTTCCTCAGTCTTTCCAAAAGCGCAAAAGGAAAATGGGGCATTTGGAAGAAAATATCATGAAAGACTTCTTCAGCAGCTGTCATTGGATTATAACTGTACTCCGGATGATCTTACAGCACATGAAAATATTATTACAGTTTCAGAAATGAGAGACGGAAGAAGGATTTACAGCCGCGGGAAACCATTTCTGCAAATGGTGACGATTGGCGGTAATACCGTGATCATGGCGGACGAATGTCTGCATGATTTTTTGAAGGGCTTTGTCAGAAATGTAGAAGGACATCATTTGTTTGAATTTGATTATCTTACGAAGCTGAATGAAGAACTGAAGAAATACGGCTATCAGATGAATCCAACGCATCATATGTTCCTGCCATCACACAGTGTCAGGGTTGAAGAAAAGTATCCGGTGAAGTGGTTTTATGATAATGAGATTGATCGGTTTTACGGTGATAAGCGCTTTCCGAATGCCATATCATTTCCTGAACCATGTCCGGTGAGACCTGACAGGATCGTTGTGACTGCGGTTGAGGGAGATACTATCATGGGTATGACGGGCTGCTCGGAGGATGCGCCTCACTGGCAGCAGATCGGAATCGATGTTATGCCTGAATACCGTTCAAAAGGGATAGGTACTTACCTTGTGAGCCTGCTTACGAACAGAGTACTTGAAATGGGTGATGTTCCATTTTACGGCACTGCTGCGGCAAATACTCCTTCACAGAATATCGCACTTAACTGTGGATTCAGGCCGGCCTGGGTGGAAACCGAAGCAGTGAAGATAGAAAGCTGATGGAGCGCGGCAAACTGCGTGGTATCGTAATTAGTGAAAAAACAGTGAGCACAGGTTGTAAAAAAAAGAGTCTTAGTGTATTATTTTAAAGGCTTTTCCTATGTAAGAGAAGTACTTAATAATTTACAAAAGGAGAAAATGTAATGGAAGAATTTAATTCAATTGAGAAGGTACAGGCATTATTTGCAAGTGTTAACGGATTAGGCAATCAGAATCTTTTCTTTGTAACATGCCAGGATAAACAGAAGGTTACCGGCGCGGCTGCAGGAATGGAATATCCGTATGATGGATTACTTATCAATGCAAATGAAAATGGATTGGTAATGTTCTATCTTAAAGCAGGAGCATTAAGCGGACTTTTCACATTATCTAACCCGGCTAAAATGACTCTTGATAGAAATAACTGTATATTTATTCCAAATGGAAATATTAAAAAGATTACAGTTAAGAATTTTGCTTTACTTAATTCAAAGGTTAAGAGAATTTCTATAGATACATTAGACGGCAAATCTCACAAATTATATGCAAAGCTTGATGAGAAGGATTTCCCTTACCACAAGGATAACTTTAATGCATTTATTGAAAAATACAGCAGCAAATAATTCGGTATGTAAGATTTAATTACCGTAACC
>ONVE01000179.1 GCA_900321215.1 uncultured Eubacterium sp.
AGGATATAACCTATCTCCATATAATCATCCACAAGCAGCGGACGGGCTACTATATTCGGACCATTCAGCTCTTCGCTTATTACACCGCTGCAGATAGTATATCCATTCATACCGATCAGAAGATTGAAGAGAGTTGCACGGTCTCTTACCAGCAGCTCCTTGTCGGAATCGACAGTGCTGAGTATCTCCTCAGAGAAATAAAATGAATTATGGCTTCCCTGCTCGTAGGAGAGCCTTGGATAAGGCTTAAGGTCGGAAAGCTTTATCGTTTTTTTTCTGGCGAGAGGAGAGTCCTTGCCGACAAAAACGTGAGGCTTTGCACGGAACAGAGTCTCAAAGGACAGACTGTTATCGCGCAGAGTCTTTCTGATGACAGTTTCATTGAAGCTGTTGAGATATAGTATTCCAATCTCGCTTCTTAAATGTGCAACATCATCTATGATGTCAAAGGTCTGGGTTTCCCTCATGTGAAATTCGTATTTTTCGCTGTTCGTTTTTCTGAGCAGCTCAACGAAGGCTTCAACGGCAAAGGAATAATGCTGGGAGGATATACAGAACCTTAGCTTGCTGCGGCTTTTTCCGGAGTATCTGTCATCCATAAGCTGAGTCTGCTCAAGTATCTGCCTTGCATATCCCAGAAATTCTTCTCCTTCTGGTGTTATCTCTATACCTTTTTTATTCCTTATAAAAATGACGATATTATATTCCTTCTCCAGCTCCTGTAAAGCTGCAGTGAGACTTGGCTGAGCTATGAAAAGTCTTTTTGCGGCTTCTGTAATATTTCCTGTTTCGGCTACGACAGCCGCATAATGTAACTGCTTAAGAGTCATTTGCTGCTTCTCCTTAGATATTTTTTGCTGAATTTCGTGATCCTTTATAAAAATCTTACTTATAAGTTCTGCTTATAACTAATAATAGCGGCAAACTATATTATAACATAAACCATAGATAAAATCTATCATAACATTATATTTTTAAATATTTTACGATTTGTGCTCCGGAGGTTATACTTCGCATTAGTTGATCATTTTGATTAGAAAAAGAAGGAGTAAAAGTATTATGAAAACAGCAGTTATTGGATTTCCGAGAATAGGAAGGGACAGGGAATTAAAGTTTATCTCGGAAAAGTATTTTAGGGGCGAGGCAGATGAAGGCTGCCTCGAAGAAGTAGGAAGGAAGCTGAGAGAGTATGGTCTTTTAAAGCAGAAGGAGGAAGGAGTCAGCTTTATATCATCGAATGATTTTTCATTTTATGATAATACTCTGGACACGGCAGTACTGTTTAATGTGATCCCGGAGAGATATAAGGCACTCGGACTTTCGGAGCTTGGAACGTATTTCGCAATGGCGAGAGGCTATCAGGGGGACAAAGGAAATGTCAAGGCTCTTGCGATGAAGAAATGGTTCAACACGAATTATCATTATCTTGTACCGGAAATAAGCGACGATACTCTCATAAAGCTTTCCGGAGATAAGCCGGTAAGAGAATATAAAGAAGCAAAGGCGCTGGGCGTTGAGACAAAGGTAACGCTGGTCGGTCCATTTACCTTACTGAAGCTCGCAAAATATACCGGAAAGAAGAAGGCAGAGGATTTTAAGGATGCGCTTACCGGTGAATATATAAAGCTTATCGGGCTTCTCGGGGCTGAGGGCGCAGAGTGGATAGAATTTGACGAGCCTTATCTTGTTAAGGATCTTGATGAGACTGATATAAAGCTTTTTGAAGAGATTTATAGAAGCATTCTTTCCGCAAAGAATAATGTAAAAATCCTTTTAGAGACATATTTCGGGGATATCAGAGATGTGTATGAAAAGGTTACGGAGCTTGGCTTCGACGGCGTCGGTCTTGACTTTATCGAGGGTGTCAGGACAGCCGGACTTATAGAGGAAAAAGGCTTTCCGGATGAAACGATACTTTTCGCAGGCGTTGTGAACGGTAAGAATATCTGGAGAAATGATTACAAGAAGACATTAAATATACTTAACAGTCTGGAGAAGGTTAAAAATATAGTGATCAGTACCTCCTGCTCCCTCCTGCATGTACCTTATACTCTGGAAAATGAAAGCGCCCTTTCAGAAGATTATAAAAAGCATTTTGCATTTGCAGAAGAAAAGCTCTCAGAGCTTAGAGAGCTTGCCGCTTTATCAGAGTTAAAAAGCGAAGAGGCTCTTTCAGGGCATAAGGAATATACCGCCAACAGAGAGCTTTTCAGGGGAAGGATAAACAGTGAGGATAAGGCAGTAAAGGACAGAGTTGCCGCTATAAAAGAAGAGGACTATACAAGACTTCCGGATTTTTATGCAAGAGAAAAGCTGCAGAAGGATATATTTAAGCTTCCGGCATTTCCTACAACGACCATCGGTTCATTTCCACAGACTCAGGACGTAAGGAAGAACAGACTGGATTATAGAAAGGGAAATATCTCCAAAGAGGAATATATTGCATTTAATAAGAATAAGATAAAGGAATGCATCAGACTTCAGGAGGAGATCGGACTGGATGTTCTGGTACATGGTGAATTTGAGCGAAATGATATGGTAGAGTACTTTGGACAGCATCTTTCAGGCTACCTCTTCACCGAGAAGGCCTGGGTTCAGTCTTATGGTACTAGATGCGTAAAGCCGCCTATCATCTGGGGCGATATTTCACGCAAGGAGCCTATCACAGTTGAGTGGTCAAAGTATGCGAACAGCTGCACCGATAAGTACGTTAAGGGTATGCTCACAGGACCTGTTACTATACTTAACTGGTCATTCCCGAGAGAAGATATTTCCATAAAGGAAAGTATCCTTCAGATTGCTCTTGCGATACGCGATGAGGTGCTTGATCTTGAAGCAAATGGAATAAGCATCATTCAGATAGATGAAGCTGCCTTAAGAGAGAAGCTTCCGCTCAGACGTTCTGACTGGTATTCTGAATATCTGGATTTTGCCATCCCTGCCTTCAGGCTTGTACACAGCAAGGTTAAGCCGCAGACTCAGATACATACACATATGTGCTACAGCGAATTTACGGATATCATACCGGCAATCGATGCGATGGATGCGGATGTAATAACCTTTGAAGCATCACGTTCGGATCTTCAGATACTGGATTCATTGAAGGAGCAGAACTTTAAGACTGAGGTCGGCCCGGGCGTTTATGATATCCATAGTCCGAGAGTGCCTTCGGTTGAAGAGATTGCATCTTCTCTCAGAAAAATGCGTGAGAAGATCGATGATGCGAAGCTTTGGGTAAATCCGGACTGCGGTCTTAAGACAAGAGGAGATAAGGAGACAAAGGAAAGTCTTATCAATCTGGTTGAAGCTGCAAAGCGTATCCGTGCAGAAAAGTAAAAATGTGAATTTTATATTGTATTATTGACACTTGCTATATGCCTCCATTAAAATCGTATTGTTGGATGATTCCTTAATGCGGTTTAATGGAGGCGTTTTTTACGGAAGGCAAATTAATGATATTTACCGGTAATCAGAGCTGTATATTACAGCGAAGACGCCGCACCGCAGGGAGCATGTCGCTAGCGACATGCTTTATTCTATAGTTAAGAAAGCGTGACAAAAATGGTTGATGACATCAGAAAAGAAAAGGTAATAGAGAAATTTCTGCGGTATATCGCGGTTGATACCACATCAAGCGAAACAAGCGGACAGAGCCCGAGTACGGAGAAGCAGAAGGTTCTCGGAAGGATGCTTAAAGAGGAGCTTTCAGAGCTCGGGGCAGAGGGCATTTTTTATGACGAAGTTTATAATTATCTATATGCCTTCATCCCTGCAAATGATGGAGGAGAGAATAAGAAGACTCTGGGCTTTATATCGCATATGGACACTTCGCCTGAAGCGTCCGGCGAGAATATAAGACCGCAGTTTGTCTATGATTATGATGGCGGCGATATCAGCCTTGGAGAAGGGCTTGTCCTTAGTCCTGAGAGATTTCCTGAGCTTCTTAAATATAAAGGAAAGACTCTCATAACTACTGACGGAACAACTCTTCTTGGAGC
>ONVE01000025.1 GCA_900321215.1 uncultured Eubacterium sp.
CACAGAAAGGGCTGTTTGTTCAGTCTGTTTCAAAGCTTGAGGAATATGCGGGCTGCGAATATAAGTATTTCCTGAATTATATGCTGAAACTTAGAGAGAGGGATAGCTATCAGCTTGATCAGATGCAGTTCGGAAATGTCATGCATGGTGCTCTTGAAAAGGTCTTTAGAAAAATGGATGAGAAGGACCCGAAAGATACATATCTGAACTGGGTACAGGCAGATGATGCGGCCTTATCAGCCAGGATGAAGGAGGCTATAGATACTGAATTCAGAGCTATGTCCGATGAGCTGCTTTCGCCTGAGGGGGAGATAATAGCCGAGGGTCGGAACAGATATATCATGAAGAATATATATGAGCTGGGTGACAGGACCATTAAAAACCTCGGTATGCAGATTCGCGGAGGGGAGATGTCACCGCGCTTTTATGAGAATAAATTTAACCAGAGAGATGACTTTGCAAGTACAAGCATAGCTGTGCCGGGCGTTACCGGAAATGTCAAGCTTGAGGGTAAGATCGACCGTGTTGATATCCTTGATAAGGGCGATACTATATACCTCAGAGTCATAGATTATAAGACCGGAAATAAGGATTTTTCATATTCAGATCTTTTTTACGGCAAACAGCTTCAGCTTACGGTCTATTTGTCGGTGATGGTTGAAAAGGTTAAGAAGATCTATAAGAATCTCGGCAGGGACGTAAAGGTTGTTCCTGTCGGAATGTACTATAATCCTGTGAAGGATCCGTATGTTGAAAAGCCTGACAGCTTAGATGAGGAAGCGATAGAGAAGGCAATCCGCAGAGAACTCAGGCTTAAGGGACTTACAGGCGAGGAGCCGGAGTATCAGGAAATGCAGGAGAAGGGTATTACCGATCCTGAGAGAAGACTTGAAGGACCGGCAGATATACTCGGAATGGACTTTTATTCGAAAGCCTACAAAGGAAATCCGCCGGGCAGTCCTAAGGGAACTCATGTACTTGTAAATGAAGATGATTTTGAGAATATCGAAAGCTTTGCGGGAGTAAAGATTAAGGAACTTGCGGGAGATATGCTGAAGGGAAGCATACGCAGGAATCCATTTACGGATGGAAGAAATAAGACCTGTGACTTCTGCAAGTATAATGATATCTGCCGTTTTGACCAAGTGAACAGGGGTGACAGAGCAGTTTACATAAAGTCTGACGATGAAAAGGCATTTCAAACGATCAGTAATATAGGAGGGGCAGCAAAGAACAGTGGCAAAGTGGAATGATAAACAGCAAAAGGTTATAGACAGCCGGAAGCTCAGCGGACAGATACTTATCTCTGCTGCTGCGGGTTCGGGCAAGACCGCTGTCCTTGTTGAACGTATCCTTAGAAGTATTCTGGACAAGACGGACGGCGAATATGTAAATAATATCGATGATTTTCTTGTGGTGACATTCACAAGAGCAGCGGCTGCGCAGATGAAGGATAAGATCAGTAATAAGATCACAGAGCTTCTGAACGAGGAGGCCGGAAAGGAATTTCCGGATAAGGAGCTTGTCGATCATCTGCTTAAGCAGCAGGTTTCTGTCGGAAGGGCGGATATCTGTACTCTGGACAGCTTTTCTGCGAAGGTCGTCAGAGAAAATTTTAACGCGATAGGGATAGATCCTTCATTTGTTACTGCGGATGCAAATCTTATGAAGCTCCTTAAGGATGACATCCTTAGTGAAATGTTTGATGAGCTTTTCAGCGGCAAGGACGGCAGGTATGTAAGCTCTGCGGATTTCTGCGAGCTGGCTTCATTTTTCTTCAGAAAAACAGATGATACGGATCTTAAGAATGCATGCCTTAAGATAATGAGAGTGGCTGAAACCATGCCCGAGCCGGAGAAATGGCTGAGAGAGTCTAAGATAAATGATTCGGAAGACAGAGAAAAAGCGTTAAATTCACTTCGTTGGATGGACCGCCTGCTCGAGGACATCAAGGGACAGATCAAAAGTGCTATAGATATAAATGACCGTGTGCAGGAAATTGCGGCGGAGCTTGCCGAAAATACTGAGGGCATGACTGATAAGGAGATCGCAAATGTAGGTAAAATGGTCGCTAAGGCTGAGGAAGACCGCGAGAAGCTGGACATTTTATATCAGGCTGCGGATAAGGAGAACGGCGGCAGCTACAGGCTTATCAGAGAGGCACTTTCCGGCTGCAGCTTTGCGAGAAAGGGCACCGGAGAACCTGAGGCTTACTCGAATCTGAGAGGCAAATATTCACTTAAGTCGGGACTTATAGGCAGTATTCCGGAGAATCTTGTAAAGGGAGGAAAGCTTCCTGATACTGAAGAACTGATCGCTGAGGTTTATGATAATGCGGCCAGATGGATCAATATCTTTGTGGATGTGTGCCTTGAGTTCAGCGAGAGGGTGATGGCTGAGAAGAACAGGCGTAAGCAGTATGAATTCAGCGATATTTCTCATTTTGCGCTTAAGGTGCTTTCGGAATGTGAAGACGGCAGGATAAAGCGTGACGAAGCAGGAAATGCGATACCGTCAAGAACTGCAAGGGCGCTTTCAAATAAATATAAATACATCTACGTGGATGAATATCAGGACAGCAGCTATATCCAGGAGGATATGATAAATACTATCGCCCGGATCAGAAATGGTGTACCGGTGAATATTTTCATGGTAGGAGATGTAAAGCAGAGCATCTACCGCTTCAGGCAGGCAAAGCCGGAGCTTTTTGTAAATAAATACAATACTTTTGAGAATATAACGGATGCTTCTATAGAAGAGCTGGAGAAGAGAAGCGGCGGAGCGGCTGCCGGTGCTGTGGTTGGCTCTGCAGAAGGTGCTGCAGGCGATGTGAATGGCGCAGCTGCCGGAAGTGCTGCAAGTGGTGATGATGCAGCTGCGGACGGCGGAAGCGGCAGAAGTAAAGGCATGGTGATCGATCTCAGTAAGAACTACAGATCAAGAAGACCTGTGCTGGATGCCACGAATTTTATCTTCAGCAGCCTCATGAGACGCGATATCGGCGGGCTGGATTATGATGACAGAGTAAAGCTTAATTTTGGTGCCGGAGAAGCGGGCATATATGATGAAGGATCCGGCGAGGGAAGAAAGACGGAGCTTATCATAATAACCAAGCCGGAGGAGGTTCCCGAGGAGGATGCGGAAGATGCCGGAAGCGCAGATGCAAAAACCGCTGATAAGCCGGATGCGGATTCTTCAACTAAGAAAGCGGCTGAGAATAAAGCTTTGGCGGATGATGACTCCGAATTCGGAAATGATGAATATGAGGCGGCGGTGGTCGCAGACCGTATCGAGGAGCTGCTGAATGATGAAAGCTTTACCGTAAATGATGAAGAAAAAGGAACAAGAAGGCTCAGAGCTTCTGATATAGTAATACTTATGAGAAGCCTCAAGGGAAGAACTGATGCGTATGAAGACGCTCTCACACGCCGCGGCATTGGCGTGAAGGTCGATAATGAGAGCGGTTATTTTGATGCGATCGAAACGGTTACGATGCTTTCAATGCTCCGTGTTATCGATAATATCAGGCAGGATATCCCTCTTGCAGCGGTACTTGATTCTCCGATAGGAGGACTGGATGACAGCGATATGATGCTGATAGCAGGTGAGGAATATGAGGGCAGAAAGGCTTCATTTTATGATAAATGCACAGCCTTCAGGGACAGATACCTTACCGCTGATAAGTCAGATGAGACCAAAACAGCCGTTGCGGCAAGACTGGACAGATTCTTTAAGCTCAGGGAGGAAATGGTATCAAGACTGGGATACATCAGCATTTCCATGCTTATCAGGGAGATACTTGATAAGACCGGCTATGATATCTATGCTTCGATGCTTCCTATGGGTGAGAGACGTCTTGCGAATCTTTCGATGCTCATGAAGAAGGCTGAGGATTTTGAGGCAGGCAGCTACAGCGGACTTTTTAATTTCTTAAGATATATAGATAAATGCAGGATCCATGATATTGATTTTGGTGAGGCTGATGTAAGCAGTGATGGAAGTGATAAGGTTACTATCATGACTATCCATAAGAGTAAGGGACTTGAATTTCCGGTGGTATTTCTCGCAGGACTTGGCCATCAGTTCAATAAAATGGACGAGAAGGACAACATCTTCGTGGATGGAGACGATCATCTGGCGGTTAATTATATCGATCCGAAGCGAAGGATCAAGGATAAGAGCTTTATGTCGAGAGTGATGCTCAGGCTTTCGACGCTGGGAAAGGCGGAGGAGGAGCAGAGGCTTCTCTATGTTGGAATGACCAGAGCGAAGGAATATCTTATCATGTCCGGAGTTGATAAGGGCTATTTTAAAAAATGCGAAAAAGGCTTTGACAGCCTTGATTATAAGATAAGAAGCACGTTAAAGGATTATTTGACATGGATAGAACCTGTGGTCATGACAGGTACGAAGGATGTGATCACAAAGAAGGTGATGACCTTTGATGATATCGATAATATCGGAAAAGTCAGAAGGTTAAACGGTAAAATGGATTACGACAGCCTTACCATGAAGCTGGAGAGACTTTCGGCAGAGGAGGATGTCCGTAAGAAGGCTGATGAGCAGTATGAGATCTATGAGCTTTCAAAGCATTATAAGTATAAGGATGATGTGACTGCATTTGCGAAAATGTCGGTTTCGGACATCAAGAAGCAGCTGATGGAGGCACAGTTCGAGGATACCGAGCGTTACGCGGGTAAGGAGCTGTACGATCCTGCTGACAAGAAGGGGCTTTATGATTTCATGCTGGACTGTGGTGATGCTGATGTGGAGTTTTCGGCTGCAGGAGCTGTAAGATCAGATGATCCTGCTGCAG
>ONVE01000088.1 GCA_900321215.1 uncultured Eubacterium sp.
AAATGACATATGACTCATGATCATTTGTACTTGAAACATGCTTCATGACTTTAAGGATTACACATAATTCTTGATAAATGATCTTCTGTGTATCTCGCAAGGTCCTTTATTTACAAGCGCCTCAAGATGCTTCTTGGAGCCGTAGCCCATGTTGTTCTTAAAATCATACTCAGGATATAGAGCGTCATACTCCTTCATGAGTCTGTCTCTTGTGACCTTTGCAATAATGCTTGCAGCTGCAATAGATACCGACAGCGCATCACCCTTAACGATGGATACCTGCTTTATATCAAGTGAAGGGATCTTAACCGCATCCACCAGAACAAGATCAGGCTTGATGCTGAGATTTGCAACAGCTTTTCTCATCGCATCATAGTTTGCTTCCTGAATTCCATATTCATCGATAAAGCCTTCAGTATTCATACCGAGCCCTACAGAGATGGCATTGGACATTATTATATCATATAATTCCTCTCTCATGGCAGGTTTTACCTGCTTTGAATCATTAAGATAAGGAATTACAAAGTTTTTCGGAAGTATTACCGCAGCAGTCACGATAGGGCCTGCCAGAGGTCCTCTTCCTACCTCGTCAGTGCCGCAGATATACTGAAGATCACTGTATTTATTTTCAAAAAACATCATCTTCCTGACGCGGAGCACTTCGTCATTTATCGCCTGAACAGCCTTTTCGGCCTTCTCTCTGACAGCGATAACTCCAACTCTCTCATCGTCCTTTATCTCATTTATAAATGCATTATAAAGATTTTTCTTCTCTTCATATTTAAGCGCAGGGAATTTATCTATATCCTGCAGCCTCTTCCTGATCTCACAAATATTCATTTCCACACTTCCCACATTTATTAATATATCGACATAGAAAGAGGGAATAGATGTATGACAAATATTCCCTCTGATTAATTACTTTATTTTTCCGAATTTCTTAAATGGAGCCAGACGGAAAACTGCTTTTCCTATTATCTCGTCACGTTTGACATTTCCGACTGAGGAACTTCGGCTGTCCATACTGTTATTCCGGTTATCTCCCATAACAAAGTACTCATTATGTCCAAGTATGACAGGACTGCTGGCGACGCCTCTCCTTGAGGATTCTATGATCTCAAGTCCGTAATCCTCTTCGAGCAGCTTACCGTCAATAAAGATATTTCCCTTTTCATCGATCTGCACTGTCTCACCCGGAAGGCCGATGATCCTCTTGATATAGATCTTCTCATCATTATTCCTTGGAGGGAAGATGATTACATCAAATCTCTTCGGATCGGTGAATCTGTAGCTGATCTTATCTATCCAGAGACTATCATTATTCGTAAGTGTCGGAAGCATTGAATCGCCCTGTACGGTTGTTCTCTCACCGACAAATGTAATGATAAGAAAACATACAACGATTACAATACCAATATAAATAGCAAGATAATATAACTCTTTGAGTATATTTACTTTTTCTTTTTTCTTCTTGCGGCCTCTGTACTTTTTGGATGACTTCTCTTCAGAATCCTCCACGTCTTCACTGTCAGTATCTGCAGCTGCCGAGTCCGTGTCTTTTGTCACTTCAGCTTTTGCTTCTTCTTTATCAGAATCAGCCTCAGCTTCGTCCTCAGAAAGGCCTTTTTTCTTCTTTTTCAGAAGCTCAGCCTCTTCCTTGGCCTGTTCCTTGGCAAGTCTCTTTTCTTCTCTTGCTGCTTCTCTTAAAGCTCTCTTCTCCTGCTTTCTGTCATCAGCAAGGCTGTAGAAAATCTCTTTTGCTTCATCTATACTTTCAATTTCTTTATTCTTTCTGCCACTCAATGTACTATGCTCCTTAAACTCAAGGTGTTTCGAGGGATATCCTTCCAAGACTGCCGCTTCTAAGATCATCTATAAGAAGCTGTGCCGCTTTTTCCAGGTCGGGTTCTCCTCCCTTAAGGACACATTTTCTGACATCAGCAATACCATGCAAAATGTCTTCTGCATCCATAACCTCTTCAATATTATACCTTTTTGAGATGATACCGCAATAGTTATTTTTTAAATAATCTATGAAATATAATGAGAGCTCATGCTTCTCTATGATGTTATCATTGATGGAGCCGATAAGCGCAAGATTGATACCGGTACGCTTATCTTCGAATTTCGGCCACAAAACGCCAGGTGTATCAAGAAGATCGATATCATTTCCGAATCTGATCCACTGAACGCCCTTGGTTACTCCCGGCTTGTTTCCGGTCTTTGCACTGGCCTTTCCTGCATAAGAATTGATAAATGTAGACTTTCCAGCGTTAGGGATACCAACTATCATAGCTTTGACAGGGCGCTTAAGAAGGCCTTTTCTTCTGTCACGCTCAATCTTCTCTTTGCAGATCTCTGTCACAACAGGAGTAATACCTCTTGCATTTTTACTTACTCTTGAGTCAAGAGCGATAACACGTATGCCATTCTCTTTATAATATTCTTCCCACTTTTTTGTGACCGTTGCATCAGCAAGGTCTGATTTGTTGAGAAGCATCAGACGGTATTTATTTGCAGCAAGCTTATCGATGACCGGATTTCTGCTTGAGAAAGGAACTCTCGCATCAAGAAGCTCTATAACTATATCTATAAGCTTTATGTTCTGCTCCATCTCCCTGACAGCCTTGGTCATATGACCCGGATACCAGTTGATCGCAGCCATTTCATTAAATTTATCAGTCATTACTTAACCTTACCCCTCTTATCCTTCGGACTTAATCTGTAGATGACTATTCCCTTTATATCTGTTTTCTGAACTATCGAAAGATTATTGAATCTCGAATCATCACTGCTATTAACATTATCACCAAGTACAAAATACTGGTTCTGTTCGAGCTTGATCTTGCTTCCGGCCGCTCCTGAATTGATAATGATCTTTTCTGCAAATCTTTCCTGCAGCTCATCATTTACATATAGCTTACCGCCGGAGATGTAAACTGTATCGCCTGGCTCAGCAACGATCCTCTTAATGCTGTAATAATCACTGTCAGGCTTCTTGATCGCAACTATATCATCAACCTTTACGCTGAAGAATTTTCTAAGCTTGGAGATCACAACCTCATCACCATCATCCAAGGTTCCTTCCATGGATGGGCCGATAACCGTCACGGTCTGATACATAAAGCTTACGAAGGCAAAGCCGAATACAAGCGCTGTTGCAACAAGAAGTATATAAAACTCAACCTTCTTCAGCTTCTTTTTCTTCGGTTTCTTTGATTCCTTGACAAGACTGAAATCCGCAATATTCTTATTTTTCGTTTTTTTGATCTTATCGTTCATAATCTATCTTCCGTACAGTTCCAAACGGTTGTGAATAATCAAATATTTGCTGAAAATCATCGGTAAAATGACTTTTACGATCATAAAACCGGTAAAAAAATGACTGGAGTATAAAGTATACTCCAGCCAAAAAATAATCTGCCTTATTTAACGATCTCTTTAACTCTGGCACTCTTACCAACTCTGTCA
Organism: uncultured Eubacterium sp.; assembly: GCA_900321215.1. Lineage (GTDB taxonomy): Bacteria > Bacillota > Clostridia > Lachnospirales > Lachnospiraceae > Eubacterium_Q. Next base: position 3,472 of record ONVE01000088.1, read on the forward strand.
CGGAGATAGTTAAGCTTAGCTCTTCTGACCTTACCTTTTCTAACAACCTCGATCTTATCGATAAGAGGTGAATGAACAGGCCATGTCTTCTCAACACCTACACCGTTAGAATTCTTTCTAACTGTGAATGTCTGTCTTGATCCTGTACCCTGGATCTTGAGTACTGTACCCTCAAAAACCTGGATTCTTTCTCTGTTTCCTTCCTTGATCATAGCGGATACCTTAACTGTATCACCTACGTTATAATCAAAATTCTTCTCTCTGAGCTGAGCCTTCTCAATGCTCTTCATGATTTCACTGTTGTTCATCGAAATCTTCCTCCATTATATTATTCGATGTTCATGCATAAATGATATCCTGATCAATCAGGTCTTATATCTAAAAGATATTATATAACTGCAGCGGACCACCTTTATTTTTTAGCTGTCTTTTAACAGCTGTTATAATATATCACAACGGTAAACATAAATCAAGATATTTTTTTAGGAATATCAATTTACTATCCATCTGTTAAAAAAAGGGAATGAGCATAACTCATTCCCCTTACGTTACATCTTAATGATTCTGATTACTCAGCATCTGCAGCTTCTTCTGCTGCTTCCTCAGCTGGAGCCTCAACGCCCTGATCCTTAAGATAAGCCTTGATGCTAAGGCTGATCTTCTTATCAGCAGGCTTGAAATCAACAACCTTAGCTGTTACTTCATCGCCGACCTTGAGAACATCTGAAGGCTTCTCGATTCTCTGAAGAGCGATCTGAGAAACATGAAGAAGAGCGTCGATACCTGGCTCAAGTACAACAAATGCACCAAAGTCAGTCATTCTAGCAACCTTACCTGTTACTACTGTACCAACAGCATACTTCTCTTCTGCTGTAAGCCATGGATTCTGATCATCAAACTTAAGTGAAAGAGCGATCTTATCACCATTGATCTCCTTGATGAAGGCCTTAACCTTATCACCAACGCTGAAGATCTTCTTAGGATTATCAACTCTTCCCCAAGACATCTCTGAAATGTGAAGGAGTCCGTCAGCACCGCCAAGATCGATGAATGCACCAAAGTTAGTAACATTCTTAACTGTACCTTCAACTGTCTGACCAACCTCGATACGATCGAAGAGCTCCTTAGCAAGAGCTTCCTTCTTCTCAACGATAAGCTTCTTTCTGTTACCGATGAATCTTCTCTTCTGGATGTTGAACTCTGTAAGAACGAACTCAACTTCCTGTCCTTCATACTTCTTGAGATCTCTCTCAAATGTATCTGATACAAGACTTGCAGGGATGAATACCTTGCACTCATCAACGAGAACGCTGAGACCACCGTTAAGTGCCTGTGCTACTGTTCCCTTAAGAACTTCCTCGTTGTTAAATGCTTCCTCAAGCTTTGCATATGCCTTCTCAGCTGCAATTCTCTTATATGAGAGTACTACCTGACCTTCGCCGTCATTTGTCTTGATAACCTTTACTGTTATCGGGTCACCTTCCTTAACTACTGTTGTAAGATCAAGGTTTGGTGTATTTGAATACTCGTCTCTTGTTACGATACCCTCTGACTTGTAGTGAATATCTACAATGATCTCTTCAGGCTTTACACCAATTACTGTGCCATCTACTATCTGGCCTGTTCTTATGGAGAAATCGTCCTCCTGCTGTAATAATTTTTCGAATTCTTCGTTTGTCTCCGACATACTGTCATGAACCTCCTTAATAATTTTCTTTGGGGTAGATGCCCCAGCAGTAATACCTACCCTACTAGCGGATTCAATAACAGTTAAATCCAAGTCGTCAAGTGTCTGTACATAGTAAGTATTTTCACATTGCTGTCTGCTTATTTCGTATAACTTCTTTGTATTTGAGCTACTAGGATCTCCAATTACGATCATCACATCAACTTCAGCCGAAAGATTTCGGGCTTCTTTTTGACGTTCTGCAGTCGCATTGCAGATAGTATTACAAACACGTATATTATAATATTTTTTTTGCAATAATTCAACTAAATCTTTAAATTTTTTTGAATTAAACGTTGTTTGCGAAACAACTGTAACTTTGCCCGTTTCTTCAGGCAATCCATCCAACTCCGAAACATCGGAAATGATATATGGTTCGCTGGTACACCAGCCCTTGATCCCCTTAACTTCAGGGTGTTCCGAGTCACCGATAATTATAAGCATATCACCGGCTTCAGTGCTTTCCCGAACTATCTTATGGATGTTGTTGACAAAAGGACAGGTTGCATCAATTATCTCATGGCCGTTTTCTTTGATGCGGTCATAAACATCTTTACCCACACCGTGTGAACGGATGATTATCCTTGAAGGAGGAAGGCTTCCCAGTTCGCCGATATCTTCTATCATTTTAACGCCCTCTGCCTCAAGGTCATTTACAACATTTTTATTATGGATGATCGGTCCGTACGTAAAGATCGGGACTTTATCTTTTTTTGCTTTGGCAGCTTCTAAAAATGCCGTATCTACAGCACGCTTTACTCCAAAGCAGAAGCCTGCCGTTTTTGCAAGGATTACTTCCATTAATTCTCTTCCGCTTTCTTTGCAGCTTCTCCTGCAAGTGTTACGATCCTCTCAACAACCTGGTCGATAGACATATATGAACTGTCAATATGTACAGCGTCCTCAGCCTTCTTAAGCGGAGCAATCTTTCTGTTCATATCCTGTTCGTCTCTTGCGATAATATTCGCCTTTATGGATTCGATATCAGGATTCTCGCCCTTATTCTTCATTTCATCAAATCTTCTCTTCGCTCTGACCTCTGTAGATGCATCAAGATAGATCTTAAGCTCGGCGTTCGGAAGGATATTTGTTCCGATATCACGGCCATCCATTATAACGTCATTTGCGGCTGCAATACTCTTCTGGATATCAAGAAGCTTGTCTCTTACAGGCTGAAGTGCAGATGACTTGGAAGCCATGATGCTTACCTTCTCGCTTCTTATCTCAGCAGAAACATCCTGGAAATTCAGGAATACATGCTGAACGCCTTTATCATATACAATATTGATATTGATACGATCGAGTGCCTTGTGAAGCTCCTCTTCGTTATCGATATCAGTATCATTCCATAAAAGATATAAAGCTATGGCACGATACATTGCGCCTGTATCGACATATAAAAAGCCAAGCTTTTTAGCCGCAAGACGTGCTATAGTACTTTTTCCTGCGCCTGCAGGACCATCAATTGCAATATTCATAACCCTCTCCTTATGTATATAAAATATTTGGTACTTTTATGATAAATCATTATACCACATTCCAGTAAAATGGTATCATAAATCAGCTTCGGCTGTACCGGCTGCATGGCCGGTGCTCCATGCAATCTGAAGATTGAATCCGCCTGTCAGAGCATCAACATCTATGACCTCTCCTGCAAAGCGAAGTCCCTTTATCTTCTTTGACTCCATGGTCTTTGGATCGAGCTCCTTAACGGAGACTCCTCCTCTTGTTATTATAGCCTCATTATAGCTTCTTAGTCCAATTATATTTAATTCAAAATTCTTAAGAACCTCTGTAAGTCGTCTTATTTCTTTTTCAGAGATATCAGCCACCTTCTTCGCAGGTGCGATACCCGACCGTTCTATTATAACAGGGATCATCAGTCTTGGCAAAAGCTGTCCGAGTGAATTCTGAAAATCTCTATGCTTATATGCCTCAAAGTCTCTTTTGATCCTTGTTTCAAGCTCTTCAGCAGATAATGCAGGCTTAAGATCGATGCTTAACACCACCTCATCATCTATATGATCACTGAAATGATTCGAAGCCGACAGGATACATGGGCCGCTGACTCCGAAATGTGTGAAAAGCATTTCACCGAAATCCTCATAAAATGCTTTTCTCTTCCCTTTATTCTTATCCTTGGCAAAGAATCTGACACGTACATTTTTAAGAGAAAGCCCCATCATTCTCTTACATTCGTCGCCCTTTACATTTAATGGGCAGAGTGCAGGAAACGTTTCCGTAACCTTTAGTCCTGCATCTTTCGCAAATGTAAGTCCGTCGCCTGTAGAACCGGTCGTCGGATATGACAGACCGCCTGTTGCAACAACCACAACATCTGCAGGGAAAAAGCCTCTTGTGGTTTCTACCCCCGAAACCTTATCCTCGCTGATCCTGAGGCTCTCTACGGTAATGTTATAGATAATCTTTACCTTCTTACGGCGCAGCTCATCAGTCAGGCTTTTTGTGACGTCAGAAGCCTTGTCCGATACCGGAAAAACCCTGTTGCCGCGTTCTATTTTCATCTCTAGTCCGAGGCTCTCAAAGAAGCTGTATGTATCATCAGGCGAAAATGAATTTATCGCGCTGTAAAGGAACTTACTGTTATGCACGACATTTTTCATGAATTCTTCTTTATCACAGCTGTTCATAAGATTACATCTGCCCTTGCCGGTAATGTAGATCTTCTTGCCTGCTTTTTCATTTTTTTCAAGCAGAAGTACATCATAACCATCGGCGGCGTATATTGCTGTGATAAGTCCTGCGGCACCTGCGCCTATTATAATCATTTTCTTTTTCTTCTCTGCCATAATAACCTCTTATATTTATTAAAATGCCTCCAGAGATGCATAAACAGCTTTGGAGGCATTTTGACATTTATTAAACAGTTAAAGGATTATACAGGATAAGCCTTGTTCTCTGTGTCTGCTACAGAAGCATCAATCTTCTTCTGCTGAGCATCTCTGTACTTGAAGAACTCAGTTGCAACCTGTGGGAACAGAGCGTATGAAAGTACGTCCTCGTCCTGCTGCTTATATGGTGCAACCTTCTTCTCAAATTCAGGAAGCATATCAGGAATATTATCTGCAGGTCTGCATGTAATAGGCTCGACATCACCGATAGCCTTCTTCTGAACTTCAGGGTTGAATGGCTTAACTGTCTTACCATACTTACCTGCAAGAAGATCCTTAGACTGCTGTGTAAACATCTTATATCTGTCAGCGCCTTCTCCACCATTTCCGTAGAGAACGTTAAGAACTGCCTGTGTACCAACGATCTGTGAAGATGGTGTAACAAGAGGTGGTTCACCGAAGTCCTTACGAACTCTTGGAACCTCTTCAAGAACGTCTCTAAGCTTATCATCCTTGCCAGCTTCCTTGAGCTGTGAAACAAGGTTTGAAAGCATACCGCCAGGTACCTGGTAAAGAAGTGTCTTAATGTTAACACCCATTACCTTTGTGCTCATAAGACCGCTTGAAATATACTTCTCACGAAGTGGTGTGAAGTAATCAGCAATCTCAGCAAGAAGAGTCTGATCAAGACCTGTATCATAAGGTGTACCCTTGAAGGTCTCAACAAGAACTTCTGTTGCAGGCTGTGAAGTACCCATAGCCATTGGTGACATTGCTGTATCGATAACATCACATCCAGCCTCAACAGCCTTCATGTAAGTCATTGCAGCAACACCTGATGTGTAATGTGTATGAAGCTGGATAGGAAGCTTTGTACCTTCCTTAAGAGCCTTAACAAGTCTCTCAGCCTCGTATGGTACAAGAAGACCTGCCATATCCTTGATACAGATAGAATTTGCACCCATCTCTTCGATCTCTCTTGCAATATTCTTCCAGTAATCAAGTGTATAAGCATCTCCAAGTGTGTATGAAAGTGCTATCTGAGCATGTCCGCCTTCTCTGTTAGCAGCCTTAACAGCTGTCTCGAGGTTACGAAGGTCATTGAGGCAGTCGAAAATACGAATGATATCAATACCATTTGCGATAGACTTCTGTACGAAATACTCTACAACATCATCTGAATAATGATTGTAACCAAGGATGTTCTGTCCTCTGAAAAGCATCTGGAGCTTTGTGTTCTTGAAGCCGTCCTTAAGCTTTCTGAGTCTTTCCCATGGATCTTCCTTCAGGAATCTGAGACATGCATCAAATGTAGCACCGCCCCAGCACTCAACTGAATGATATCCGACCTTATCCATTTTATCTATGATTGGAAGCATATCCTCTGTTGTCATACGTGTAGCTATCAGCGACTGATGAGCATCACGAAGAACAGTTTCGGTTATGCCAACCTTTTTGATCTGTTCAGCCATTTTTATTATCCTTTCTGATAAATGATTATAAAAAACTAATGTACATTAAATATTGCAAGGAACGAACCTGCTGCTACTGCTGTACCGATAACTCCGGCAACGTTAGGACCCATTGCGTTCATGAGAAGGAAGTTTGTAGGATCGTATTCTGCAGCGACCTTCTGTGAAACTCTGGCTGCCATCGGAACTGCGGAAACTCCGGCTGAACCGATGAGCGGATTAACCTTGCCGTGCGTGACTTTGCACATTATCTTACCAAAGACGACACCCATGGCCGTACCAAGGATAAATGCAAGAAGTCCGAGTGCAACTATCTTAAGTGTTGTAACCTTAAGGAATGCTTCAGCACTTGTTGTAGCACCAACAGATGTACCAAGAAGGATAACAACTATGTACATGAGAGCATTTGATGATGTTTCTGTAAGCTGTTTAACAACGCCGCTTTCTCTGAAGAGATTACCAAGCATGAGCATACCTACCAGCGGTGCAGTTGTAGGAAGGATCATAACAACTACAAGTGTAACAATGATAGGGAAAAGAATCTTCTCAAGCTTTGTTACCTTTCTAAGCTGAGGCATCTTGATAAGTCTTTCTTTCTCTGTTGTGAGAAGCTTCATAACTGGCGGCTGAATAACAGGTACGAGTGACATATATGAATATGCCGCAACTGCTATAGGTCCGAGAAGTGTATTACCCATACCGAGCTTACCTGCAAGGAAGATCGATGTAGGACCATCTGCACCACCGATGATAGAGATAGCTGCTGCTTCCTTTCCTGTAAAGCCAAATGCGATAGCAAGGAAATAAGCGCCATAAATACCAAACTGTGCAGCTGCACCGAGTATAAAGCTTGGCGGATATGCTATAAGCGGACCAAAGTCGGTCATAGCACCAACGCCCATGAAGATAAGTGAAGGAAGAATACTCCACTCATCGAGTTTATAGAAATAATGTAACAGTCCGCCCTCTTCGATAATACTTGGGAACATATTTACAAGAAACATACCGAAAGAGATAGGGACAAGCAGAAGCGGCTCAAAGCCCTTGGCAATTGCAAGATACATAAAGAAGAATGCGATACATATCATTACATAGTTCTTCCAGCCAAGAGTTGCAAAACCTGTCTGCTCTGCTAAATTCTGTAATATATCAAGCATTTTTATCTCCTCTCTGGTTTAGTTTGCGATACTTCTCAAAATGATTAGTTAAGAGTTACAAGTGTATCGCCAGCCTCAACCTGGGAGCCGACAGAAACGTTAACAGATGCGATTGTTCCATCCTGAGGAGCAACGATCTCATTTTCCATCTTCATAGCTTCAAGGATAAGAAGAACCTCACCCTTCTTAACCGCCTTACCATTCTCTGTCTTAACGCCAAGGATCTTACCAGGCATTGGAGCTGCTACTACAACGCTTCCAGCGCTTCCTGAAGCTGCAGGTGCCGGAGCTGGAGCAGGTGCTGCCTTAGGAGCAGGTGCTGGTGCCTTTGGAGCTGCTGCAGGAGCTGCTGATACTGCTGATCCGTCAGCTTCTTCAACAGCTACATCATATGTTGTACCATTTACTGTAATTCTATAGTTCTTCATTTTATCTAATCCTCCTGATCATTTTACTCTTCTGATAGATCTGACAATAAGCTTATCCTTGCTTATTGCATTTGGTTTCTTCTCTTCTGATAACATCGCGTATAAAGCTGCTGTGATAACAGCTACAAGCTCATCGTCAGATGATACATCCTCTGCAACAACCGGTGCCGGTGCTGGAGCAGGTGCTGGTGCTGCAGGCTTTGGTGCAGGAGTTGTCTTTACGTTCTCTACTGCAGCCTTCTTTGCCTTCTTATCCGGATCAAAAAGCATTGGTACGAATTTAAGAAGTGAAATGATAAATGATATAAATATAAGTACAAGGAATACGGTTACCATACCGATAGCTGTATTCGCTCCTGCCTTCTTAAGAAGCTCAGCCTTGCTGTATACTGCTGAAACCTCAGCCTGTACAGGAGTAAATGGATAAATCTGCTCATTACTTGTAAGATACTGATCAAGATATTCATCTAATGTTGCTACGCCTGTCTGCTGATAGATATACTCATCAATTGTAAGACCGTTAAGCTGATTTTCAAGATTCAGCTCAAGCATTGTCTTGTATTTTTCTTTTTCTTTGAAATACTCTTTATTCTTTACGTATGAAACCTTAACGTCAACGTCTCTGTTCTCATACTGACATCTGATCGTGCAAAGCACATCGTTGCTGGTTCCATTTTCAAATGTAGCGCTGCTTGCCTCTCCGCCTCCGACGATAGTTACAAAATTGCCAACCTTATCAGTTGTCTGTAACTGACTGAAGCCCTTTGCGAAGCTTGCTTCAAGCTCTGAGCCTTCTGTAAGATAATAATCAGCGGCATCATCACCGATATCCTTATACTGATAGATAAGGTTTGTGGTAAGAAGTGCCATCATTGACTCCTTATATTCGAAAGGAGCCTCATCATCTATAGAACTGCATCCGGCTAACGAAAGGAGCATTACTACGCTTGTGATTAAGAGTAAAAGCTTTTTCTTCATATTTACTCGTCCTTTCTGTTGTCTTAGATGCTTGCATGCTTTCTGAAAGGTCTCTGCTCATCCTTGGTTGCAAGCATCAGGAATGCAGCTATAACTCTCTTTCTTGTTGCATCAGGCTCGATGATGTCATCAACATAACCGCGCTTTGCTGCAGCAAGTGCGCTGCTCTGGATCTCATTATATTCTTTCTTCTTCTCATCAAGAAATGCCTTCTTGTCTGAAGAAGAATCAAGCTCTGCTGAATACATGATCTTAACAGCCATCTCAGCATCCATCATGCCGATCTTAGCATTTGGCCAGGCGTATACGATATCAGCGCCAAGTGCCTTGCTGTTCATTACTGTATAAGCTGAACCATAAGCATTACCGATGATAAGGTTTACCTTAGGAACAGTTGCATTTGCAAATGCATATGTAAGTCCTGCTGCTGCAGGTGCGATTGTGCCGATCTCTTCTGGTGCTGAAGAATATCCTTCAACATTTGTAAGTGAAAGAACCGGAATATTGAATGAATCGCAGAATCTGATGAACTTAGAAGCCTTCTCTGATCCGGCAGTTGTAAGTGACTTTCCTCCATCCTTAACCTGGTTTGCAACACAACCAACTGTTGCACCGCCAAGTCTGATGAATCCAACTACCATTTCTTTAGCATAGTCCTTCTTGATCTCTACGAAAAGAGCATCATCTGCAAGGTTCTGGATAACTGCTCTTGCATCATCAGCAAATCCGTCAAGGTTAGGAATGATTCTGTTAAGATCATCTGATGGATCGATAACTGCTGTATCTGCGTTATTTGAAGGAAGGATGTCGATAAGATTTCTTATCTCTGCAAGTACTTCCTCTTCTGTATCATAAGCATTATCAACAAGTGATGTATTCTCAGAAAGATAAGCTGCACCGGCTGTATCAAGCTTCTCAGCGTAATTTCCGGCGATAGCGTTAGGACTGTTTACGAACAGCTTTGAATCCTTCTTAGTCATATATGTAAAGTCAGAAAGTGCAGGAATAATGGCTGCTCCACCGCCGCAGTTACCAAAAATAGCTGTAACCTGTGGGATAACTCCTGAAGCCAATGTCTGCTTAAGATAAAGTCTACTGAAAGAGTTTAAAGCATCTGTTGCTTCCTGCAGACGGATACCTGCTGAATCGATAAGTCCGATAACAGGTGCTCCAACCTTTAATGCCATGTTGTAGATATTTGCAATCTTCTTGGCATGCATCTCTCCGATAGCACCTCCAAGAACACTTGCGTCCTGGCTGTAAACGTATACGAGCTTCTCGCCGATAAGTCCATAGCCTGTGATAACACCATCCTTAGGTGTTTCACGATCGTTGATGTTAAAGTCAGTGCTTCTTGCTTCAACATAAGCGCCAACTTCAACAAAACTTGAATCATCAAGTAAGCAGGCAATGCGCTCACTTGCTGATAAACCTTGTTTACTCATTTCCGGTCCTCCATTTTGTTATATTGCCGGGAAATGCATGTTTTTAGCATGTATTTCCTTCTAAGTTCATTAATACTTAAAAATACTAGTGAACCAATTTTCGCCTTGTATATTGTATTACTTTTGTTTTCAATTTTCAACAGTATATTTAAAAAA
>ONVE01000059.1 GCA_900321215.1 uncultured Eubacterium sp.
CATCTTGAATACCATTCATGATTAAATGCAGGCACACTGTAAAGTCCGTAATGGATGAAGATTCCCAGCCTCTGTCTGTGGAACCAGTCAGGCTCCCTGAAGTCAGAGAGGCTGTCCCAGTCTGCCGAAAACGGACCTTCATTTATTCCTTCCTCAATATGAGCGAGCCATTTATCTCTGTCATATTTTTTCTTAGCCATATTACTCTCAACCTTACGCCTTTTTGCGTATTTTCTTATATTTACTAGTTCTTAGAATTTGCGTCGTTTGTTGAAATACCCTGCTCTCCCGGAAGATATTCAAATGTTATCTCTACTGTTGAAACATTTCCAAGAGTTGATACATCGATCAGTGTCGGGCTGCAGCCTGTTGTTCCGCCGCCCTGTGTACGAGCCTCGCTCGGAACCTCCTTAACCCATGCGTTATAAAGATTTGATCTTGTGCAGAGTCCGTCATCAGATGATGTATAGTTACGTCCACGGATATTATATGGTTCTCCGTTGATAAGTATTTCCTTGATAACTATGATATATCCCGGGAAAAGTACCTCGCCATTTGAAATACCGATAGCTGAAAATGCAGAGCTGTTTGATGCACCCGGCTCAGTACCTGTAAAGTCAAGCGAAATAGTATATGTACCCTCTCCTGTTACCTCTACATCAGTAGCCTTTATGCCAAATGTAGCCGCATCCGGATCGTATGTATCACCAACGCTGTAGGAAATGCTCCAGTCCTCTGAAGTCCACATGATCCATCCGATAGCCTTACCGTCTCCTGCAATCAGGTGACTTGTATCAAATGTCTCAGGCGCTGCCTCAAGCCCCTCTGCCATTACCTTCTCTGCAGCAGCCTTGATCTCTTCGTAGCTCTTATCCTTCTGCTTCTCATAGCTGTTCTCGATAAGGAATTCCTTAACGCCGTCATCGATCCACTTATGTGTATCCTTCTTAAGCATGTTTCCTGTATCCCAGAGAAGAGGTACATATCCGTAGATGTCGCAGTTTGCGAAGAAGTTCTTGTACCAGAGCAGCCAGTTAGGCTTCATTTCTCCGCCTGATGTAGGAAGAACGCCGCACTCGCCGATGATAACGCCGTAACCCTTTTCCGGATAAACGCTGAGCTTCTCCATGAGACTGTTCATCTCTTCATAATTCTTTTTGGTTCCCCATGTGCTTGAGCCTGAGCTTCCGCAATAGTTCCATGGTGTATAATAGTGAACTGACAGAAGAAGCTTTCCTTCTACTGTATCAGTAGGCATATGCCATCTTGAATCAAGAGTCTGTGTGATATCTGTTCCGTAACCAGGAATGAGAAGGAATCTCTTTGCATTATTTCCACCGCTCTTACGAACAGTGTCAACAAATGTCTGATTGATCTCATTTGCCTTCTGGTAACACTCGTCCTTGCTGAGCTTTCCGCCATCCTTATTCCATGTAGCGTCGATATCATTAAGTCTGTCGCCGATCTCTTCATTTCCACCCTCGAAAATGAGTCTGTAATCGTAGTCCTTATAATACTCTGATAACTGCTCCCACATAGAGATATACTGCTCCATGGCAGCTTCGCGGTTCTTCTCATCAGCTGAACCGAAAAGTCCCCACCAGCCGCTGTCCCAGTGATCGTTCACTACAACATAAAGGCCTGCGTTATAAGCATAATCGATTATCTCTTTTACTCTTGCAAGATAATCCTCGCGAATTGTATAATTACCGTTTGTAAAATCCATTACATTGTGCCATGCAACCGGAATTCTGACTGTATCAAGACCTGCAGCCTTCATATCGTCAAGCATTTCCTGAGTTGTCTCAGGCTGTCCCCAGAGTGTTTCAAAATATGAAACAGGATTGTTGATAAAGTCTCCCGGACGTGTAGAATCCGTAGCTTCCATGGTGTTTCCGAGGTTGTATCCATTTCCAAGATATACAGCAAATTCTGTAGAACTCATAGCCTCAAGATCAAGTGTATCCTGACCGGATGCTCCTCCGTTTCCGCCTTCAGTTGTTACATTCTCTGATGCGCTGACATCTTCTGTTTTAGCCTTTTCAGTACTTTCTGTGTCATCCTTCTTGTCGCCGCATCCAAATAGACTTAAACCCATAGTCATAAGTGACATTACTGCGGCTATCTTCTTTAGTCTCTTCCTCATATTTCCTCCGGTAAAATAAATTTTCATACTGCCCCTATGCCGGCCCTCTCCCGGCAGGAAGCATACCTCACCACTATGAGTTTAGTTTAAAGTAAATGCCGCAATATAAAAACAGAACATTTTTGTATTTATTTACCTTACTTTTTCCACCTTGAACCCCTCCGCTTCATCATCCTTAGTCTATCCTTGTATATATTATACGGACATCC
>ONVE01000014.1 GCA_900321215.1 uncultured Eubacterium sp.
ATACTATGAAAAAGCACTGGAAAAACTTCGCAAGGAATATCCGTGGGCGTCACTGACTCAAATGAAGAAGATAAAGCCGTGGGGGATTGTACCGCTTCACGGACAGTATGTTTTCGGGCAGGAAGCTAAATCATTTGATGGTACAAAGATAGTCAGTGAATGGACTGATGGCAGTGCTGCGGATGAGTTTATTGATTTCCTTTGTGAATATACGAAAAATACGGTAGAAAACTCCAATCCGGAAGTAAAATTCAAATACGGTAGTGATATAGATATATACTTGAAAAATGCTTATGAAAATGTCAAAAAGGATTATCGCTGGTTTGATAAAAGTATGATAAATGATCCCTGGCACTACACGATAAAACAGATAGATGGAGATTGGGAATTTGTTAGAGAATACGATAACGGACATCCTGACTGTGTGCTTGATTACAGCAGCGCTGAACATTTTATTGAAGGCATCGAGTACGAATACCGGCAAGCTGCACTTGAAGCAAATCCGGTTGTGGCCAGCTATGATGTACCATTTTCCGGTGTGGATTGCCATGGATGGAATCTGGAAAAATATGTTGTATCAAAACTAAGTACAGGTGACTACAAGGTGTTCGTTCAGGCCGGGAACCGTTCAACAGGCGGAAGCCGGGAATTTTTTATCACACCATATTGTTTTGAGGCAAAAACATACGAGGAGTTTCTGGACCGTTACCTGGAGATCGTTCCAGGAAATCATTTCGGACTGTCCAGGAAGGAGCTGCTTTCCGATAAGGAGCTTAAACATTTTCTTGGATATTAAAGTGGTTCATATAAACGGTGGCACCAATTCACGGCGGAAGGCCCCTGCAAATTACGAATCTATGTGATTTGCAGGGGCTATAAATTTAGGTTGACATTTCTGTCTAAATGATATAGACTAAAACTGTCTAAAGGTAATAGACAGTGATGCGAGTAATTAAGAATATGTATTTTTTATAGAAAGGCGGGGAGAATATGTATCTTACGGAAGCTGAAAAAAGCTTAATGGATATTATATGGGAGCAGGGGGATATGCCTGCGAAGGAGTTGGTCAGACTTGCAGATGAAAGGCTCGATTGGCGCAGGACGACCATGTATACGATACTAAAGAAGCTTATAGAGAAAAATATGGTTAAGAATGAAAACGCCGAGATCAGCTGCCTCATCTCCAGGAAGGAATATGAAAATATGCAGAAGAAGGGAGCTATCCGGAAATATTTTAGTGGTTCTCTTCCGGAGTTTGTAAATGCATTTATCAGGGAAGAAGAACTGACGGATGATGAGGTTAAGGAGCTTGAAGATATTATCAGCTCTTATAAGAAGTCGAAAAAAAGTTAAGATATGATGACTTGATGGATGATAGAGGTGTCAGCGGCAATTATTATGATGGCAACAAAGGATTAAGACATAATGATCAAATGGTCTATAAAGGGGTGAGAGTATGAAGAATGTGTTTCTTTTCTATATCGATGGATTGCCTTTAACAATACTTTTGTTATTGGCTGTGCTAATACTCCGTTATGTATTCAGAAAACAGTCGAAAAGAACCTTTAACGCTATATGGGTGCTGCTTCTTGTGCGGCTGCTGGTTCCGGTTTCATTTCCGGCCGGCTTCTCGGGTATACCGACTGTGAGTGAACTGGTGCGAGTTAATGCTTCGGACAAAAATGTGACAAACACTGTGACGGATGCAACAGGAAAAACGATAAACACTGTGACGGATGCAACAGGAAAAACGACAAACACTGTGACGGATGCGTCAGGAAAAGTTACAGATAATGTGATAGATCCTGCGGGAAATGAAAACTATACTCCGGTCAGTAGCGATAGTACAAGTAAATTATCTGGTGACAGTATGCCGGGGGCGGAAGAAGATGGCAGTTTAAAACCGCAAAAATCAGAGCCTGGGGAGCAGACGGCTGATATTATAATGATACTTCTTATTTCTGGCTGGCTTGCAGGGATAGCGATGCTTGGCACTTATTATATCGGGCGTCAGCTGCAGTTTAGGAAAAAATGCTCTGAAGCTGTTCCGGCAGAGGGCGAGAAGAATGTGTATTTATGGAAATACGCAAAGGATGCCTGCGTTACGGGACTCCTCAGACCAAGGATCTATATGCCGGAGAATCTTAAGGGAAATAAATACGAAATGGTCCTGAGGCATGAAAGGATGCATATCAGGAGACATGATAATATACTGCTGTTTCTGTATTTTATAGCGCTTATGCTGAACTGGTACAATCCGCTGGTGTGGATAGCATTTGCCCATGTACAGCACGATATCGAGCTAGCCTGTGATGAAAGTATACTGCTAGATTCATCGGTTGAACAGAGAATGGAATATGCCAGAACGCTGCTTTATATAGGAGTCAGCAGGAGAACTGAACTTTTCAGAGCGGTTTCATTTGGAAAGGGTAAGCTTAAGGAGAGGATCGTTCATATCGGAGAAGAGCATAAAGCACGCAGGATCAGGACTTCTTTATTGGTTTTTCTTCTGGCAGTTGCGATGGTACTCTGCGCGTGCAGTAAGAAGAATAAGGGCGGCAATGAAAACGGTGAAAACATAAACAGCACTGAAAACAGTAGTGAAGAACCAACCGGAAGCGACCATAAAAACAGTGAAGATGTAAGCAGCACCACTACTGAAGACAGCGAAAAGACTACCGGCGAGATAAGCAGTGAAGCCGGAGAGAGTGAAAATGTCAGCAGAGATGGCTATACAGTTGAGGATACTCATATTGAAAATGAGTATTTTTCTCTTGATCTTCACAAAGAACTTGTAGGGCTTATAAGCTATAAGCTTAAAGAGCTTGATGACGGAAGCTTTGAGGTGACATTTTATCATATTAATTCACGAGTTAGAACTCTTCGTGGGCAGCTAATGACTGTTAAGTGGATGGACTTCAGGAATCTGTACGATCCTGAGTCTGAATTCCAGGAAATGTTGTCGTCTTCTCATCTGTCGTACGAGGACAGGAGAAATACTCTGATATTTGGAAATCTGGATGGTCTTAGGTTTGATCAGTTTTATACGCTTTGGACTGAGTTTAATAGTCCGGGAGGTGAATTTGGCGTGATCTATCCGGATGAAGAGAATCTGGGAGGATACTGTATATTCCAGACCGGAAGCCCGGAAATGGATCTGAAGGATGGATATATGCTGGAATATCTGGATTGTGAAGCTTATCTTAGATATGACCTCTGCAACCGGCTGTCAGTTAAAAAGATGCCTGCTGACACTATGACAGATGAATATAAGGAAATCCTTCATAGCAGATATGAAAGAGCTGTAAAGGAAATTGCGGATGGTACAGTTACTCCGGATGATGAAAAATCTCCGGACAAGGATGAACCCGGATTGGAAGCTGGCTATATTAACACATTTAAATCAATGAAGGTGAGAAGAGATGCTATAAATGAAGACTGGCTTATTAATACTCTTGAAAGAAATGCTGAATATGTGAAGGAATTTGAGAGTAGAAACAGTGATACTGAGCATTAACAGCTTATCGGGAAGCTTAGAAGCGTTGCAGCTGCCCATAAAAAGCGGGATCTTACGATCCCGCTTTTATTCTTATCTTCTCATTTTTCTCAAGCTGTACGATATGGCCATCCTGAACAACTATCGTGATAGTTCCGTACTTCATTCCGGATATGAGATTTTCAATCTTTTCTACATAATCAGGTATGAGAAAATGTTCGTTGACATTTGTACTGTTCATGATACAGCCCCTTTCGGTGTTTATTGAGAAGATTATATCAACTTGCCATAAAATTTGCTAATACGTAAAAGTTATCGTCTGTTATAATGTATTCTTGTATATCTTAGCATCCTTCATGATAAGCTTGATATTGTTTCTATCTGCGAGGACTGATACATCCTCAACAGGATTTCCGTCGATAACGAGGATATCAGCATATGAACCTTCTTCAAGAACGCCGATCTTACCATCCGGGTAAGGGTTCTGATAGGTTGTAAGCTTGATGAGCTCGTTGATATTTCCGGTAGCTGCAAGTAAGGTCTTCCAGTTTCCGAAACGCTTCTTGAAGTAGATAAAGTCTTCAAGCTGATACTTATCAACAAGATCAGGGTCACCGAAGGAATCAGTACCAAATACAATGTTAAGGTTGTATTTATTGATGGCTTCTGTCGCCTTTGCCTCGCCTGCAGAGACGAATTCGCCCTTCTGCTTAAGCTTCAAAAATCTCTCTCTCTCAGCATCCGCAAGTGTACTAAGATCAGGCTGTGGACGTTGTCTGCTGAACTGAGGACCTGGCATTACCCAGATATCCGGCAGAGAAGCAAGAAGCTCGGCAGCCTCGTCATCCATGAGATTGGTATGCTCAAAGCTCTTGATGCCGGCTCTTGCAGCTCGCTGGATAGATTTAGAAGTATAAAGATGTGCCATTACATAGGTTCCGTAATCAGCTGCTGCATCTGCAGCGGCTTTCATTTCCTCAAATGTGAACTGCACTGTCTGGATCGGATCATAATTAGAGGAGCAGCCGCCGCCGGCCATGATCTTGATCTGTGAAGCTCCAAGGAAGAGATTCTCACGAACGGCTCTGAGTACTTCAGGAACGCCGTCAGCTATAAGAGAAGCTCTGCTGTTAAGTCCGGGAGAGGAATAAATGCCGTCGGTAATACGTCTTGCAGCACGGCTTTCTCTAATATCACCATGACCGCTGGTCTGGGAAATGTAAGCGTTTGAAGGATAGATCCTTGGTCCGTCAAGGTAACCATTATCGATATTTACCTTAAGACCATAGGTGATTCCGCCGGCGTCACGTACTGTTGTGAAGCCTCTGAGAAGCATATCCTTTGCAAATCTTACGGAACGAACAATATTTTCATCAGGACTAGGTCCCCCTCCGGAGTGTGACACATGCACATGTGCATCTGTCAGACCCGGAATAACTGTTAAATTCTTTGCATCTATAATTTCGTCAAAGTTTTCAGTGCTGATATCGCCCTGAACTATCTCTTTGACCAGATTGTTCTCGATGACGATCTTGGCATTTTCCTTAAGCTCAGGATGCCTTCCATCGAATACATTTGCATTTATGATAAGTTTTCTGCTCATTTATGTCTCCTTTAAAATGTTATTTACTGCAGATTGTGTGCCTTTCTTGCAAGAAGAACCTGCTCAAGTGTTGGTGCATATTCAGCGCTTCCAAGATACTGCTCAGCAAGCTTTGCGATAGTTCCGTCAGCGATGGCAGCCTCAAATGCTTCATTTACAGCGTCTCTAAGTTCAACCTCGTCCTTAGGGAAGAGGAATGCAGTACCACCCTTTGCGATATCTTCAGGTGTCTGGTCAAGCGGCTGGAAATCGATGATCTTTACGCCTGTAAGACCCTTACTCTCGATAAGGTACTGAAGGTTTGACTTTGTGAATGGATAGAAGTCTGTTGTTCGATCAGCAACGTGGTCAGACCACTGATCAACGTTTTCATTGTAGATAATGTCGAGCTTCTGATCAGGATGTGTTTCGTTCCAGTCCTCAAATACTGAAGCATAGTAGCTTGAAGGATTTGCTTCAACCTTCTTGCCTGCAAATGGTGACCAGTCATGTACTACATCTTCAGGGAAATCTTCTCTGACGATAACTCCGGAAGTAAGAAGTGTATAAACATCGCTGAAGATGTACTTCTGCTTACGTTCTTCATTTATTCCAAGATGCTGTACGACGCCGTCAAGGTAGTCTGCATCAACTGCGGCGAAGAGGTCGCCTGTTACATTCCACTCATAATCATACTGTGGAAGACGGCTCATGATCTCGTCCCAAACGGCGATATCATATCCCTGAAGATTGCCCTTCTCATCTGTCCAGATAAATGGAGCAGGACCTGTTCCGCCGGTACCGATCACAAGATGTCTAACCTTTACTGGTTCCTCAGAAGTATTGTCTTCACTGGTGTTTTCAGCATTTGCTGTAGATACTGTTGCCGGGCTGTTTGCTGCAGGTGTGTTTACTGTTGCTCCCTGCTCAGTCTTATCATCGGCGTCCTTGCCGCAGCCTGCAAGAGAAGTTGTTGCCAAAAGGCCTGTAAGTAAAAATGCTGCAAGTTTCTTAGTTGTTTTACGGATTGTTCTCATAATTATTTACCTCATTCTTTCATTATATTATATAAATTTTTTAAATAGAGTATTCCGGACCCGGAAGCATATGGTTGCGGGCCAGAAACTGCTTTGTTCTTTCATTTTCCGGAGCTTCAAATATCTGCTCCGTAGTGCCTGCTTCGATTATCTTTCCTCCTTCAAGGAAAATGACCTTTGTTGCAACATTCTTCACAAATTGCATTTCGTGAGAGACAAGCAGAAGAGTGTTGCCCTGCTTGGCGATAAGCTTTATGGTATCAAGAACCTCGCCGACAAGCTCGGGATCGAGTGCGGATGTAGGTTCGTCCATGTATATCAGCTCCGGCTGAAGTGCCAGGGCTCTTGCGATGGCAACACGTTGCTGCTGGCCGCCGGACAGATGCTTTGGATAGTAATCCAGCTTGTCCGCAAGACCTACATCTGTAAGTCGCTTGATGGCTATCTCTCTTGCTTTTTCCTTATCAAGCTTTTGTACCAGTAGTAGTGCTTCCATAACATTTTGGAGAGCGGTTTTTCTCTCAAATAGATTAAAGCTCTGAAAAACCATAGCGGTTCTTCTTGTGAGGCTTCTTGTGCTTTTTTTGTCCAGCTTGGAAAGCTCGTATTCCTGATCTTCAAATGAAATGCTTCCCTGCTCTGGATGCTCCAGTAAGTCGAGACACCTTAAAAGTGTTGATTTTCCTGTTCCGGATGGACCGATTATCGCGATAACATCGCCTTTTTCAATGTCAAAGTTGATATCGTCCAGAACAACATTATCACCAAAACGTTTGCTTAAATGCCTTACGTTTATCATCCTGTAACACCTCCCTTCACAGCAGATGGTGCGATGTCCTCAGGAGTTAATATTGCGATACTGCTTTTTTTGTCAAATGGTGTAAGCTTTGCCGTGTCCCCGGCAGCTTCCTCGGATGTTACAATGGCTATGCTGCCTGCGGCTTCAGCATTTTCCTCAGCTTCTTCTGCTTTAGCAGCAGCTTTGAGGTGCTTTTTCTTCGGCTTATATGTATCCGGGATGTGTACCAGATGAACAATAAGCTTGATTATCAGCTCAAATGCTATCGTTATGATCCAGTAGATGATAGCGAGTGCAACATAGGATTCAAAGTATCTGTAATCTCTTCCGGCAAGGATCTTGCTCTGTGCGGCCATTTCAACTACCGAACATGTAAATGCAAGCGATGTTCCCTTGATAAGTCCTATGATCGAGTTGCCGATCGATGGAATAGCAACCTCTGTGGCTTCAGGAATGATGATCCTTCTAAGTGTCTGCCAGTAGGTAAGTCCAAGAGAATGTGCAGCTTCGAGCTGGCCTTTGCTTACCGATTCAAATGCTGCCTTGATCGTTACCGCGAAGAATGCTGAGGTATTGATACCCAGTGTGAATATCGCATAATAGATTGGTGCGATACCTGCTACTTTGAAATGTGTTCCGTGATAATAATTGATGTATTTCAGGATTATCGGTATTCCGAAGTAACTGATGTAAAGCTGTACCAGTATTGGAGTACCTCGTACCAGTGAAATAAATACTGTTGAGATCTGTCTTAGAACCTTTATCTTTTTGATCTGTACTATCGCTATCAGAAGAGCAAGTACCAATCCGATAATGGCTGATGAAAATGTTAACCAAAGTGTGATCTTAAGATATTTAAGTAATTCCCAGAAATCCTTCCATACTACATTCCAATCAAATAGATTCATTTTTTTCTCCCTTCTTTTGTTGTTAAGATAACTGTGTGTCTGCAGAATAAACAAAGAGGCCGCCGGGTAGTATTTTATAAAATACCCTGGCAGCCTCTAATATTTTTAGTCAGCTGAGCTGTGGCGTTATCTTTTGTTGGGCTTTAATATAGCATGGTCAGAAAAAAAGTGTTAATATGTTGTTGTTATAATTTGGTATAGGCGAAAGTTATAGATAAGGGCGAGTACAAAAGAATTATTGCCTTCAGAATCTTTCATCATCTACTTATAATCAGCCTCCGAGTTCGATCATCTTATCAAGCGGCTTCTTAGCTGCAAGCCTGGTCTCTTCGTCGATGATGATCTCTTCGCATTCATTATATTTAACCATATTATAAACATCAGCGAGGGTGGTAAGCTTCATATTTCTGCATACGCATTCCTTCGCAAGCTCATAGAATCTCTTGTCAGGGCATTCCATCTGAAGGTGCTGTACGATGCTGTTCTCAGTACCTATGATGAATTCCCTTGCGTCGCTGTTCTTAGCAAAGCTCATGATACCGGTTGTGCTTCCGATATAGTCTGCACGATCGGCAACCTCCTTGCGGCATTCAGGATGCACAAGAAGAAGTGCTTCGGGATGTCTTGCCTTGAGACGCTCTACATTTACTTTACTGATAAGAGCGTGGGTTGGGCAGCCGCCCTGCATAAGTTCGATATTTTTATCCGGGCACTGCTCGCTGATCCAGCCGCCGAGGTTCTGGTCAGGAATGAATAAAATATCTTTATTTTCTATATTATTCACGATCTTAAGTGCAGAAGATGATGTAACGCAGACGTCGCATACAGTCTTAAGCTCAGCTGTTGTATTTATATATGCAACAATGGTCGTGTTCGGATGAGCCTTCTTATATTCTACGATGGTCTCCTTGCTGATCTGCTCAGCCATAGGGCAGCCGGCGTCTGTATGTGAGAGATAAACCCTTTTTTCTGGGGAGAGTATCTTACAGGTCTCAGCCATGAATCTTACGCCGCACATGAGCACATTTTTCTGTGGAGCAGCGGCAGCCTGCTTGCTGAGTCCATAGCTGTCTCCGACAAAATCAGCGACCTCCCATACATCATGTCCGATATATGCATGTACAAGTATGCAGATATCTTTTTCTTTCTTTAGTCGGATGATCTCATCCTGCATTTCGCGAATAGTCATATTATATACCTCGAATTTATTTATCTTCTTTCTTCCAAAAATCAACCGGCTCGTAGTCCTGGAGCTGTGCCAGGAATCCGTGCTTCTCCAGCTGATCGTAGATCACATCCAGTTCCTCTTCGGTATCGGCGGAAACGGTATGATAATGATATCCGCTGGTAGCCGTCGACAGTAAATGTGATTTACCTGTCCGTATCTGTTCCATGAATTCAGCAACGTCTTTTCTGGATCGTACATTCATATCAGCTCTGACAACATTGTAGACCTTATGATAAATGAAGACATCCACGATCCGGCCGCCGTTATCGACGATCAGGTTAAGCTCCTCCTCGCACCTGTCAGGGCTGTGAAAAAGCTTGAATACTCTCTTCGGATGATCATCCTCTTCAAGAAGGTAGCCTTTTGTTGTTGAAATGATATTTGATCCGCTCTTCCTGAGAAGAGCAATATCCTGAACTATGATCTGGCGGCTTACACCAAGCTTCTTAGCCAGATCGGTGCCGGATACGGCCGTATGATTATTAAGAACTTTATAAAGTTTTTCTCTTCTTTCCTCTCCGGTCATTTTCCTTACCTCTCATTCAGTCTTGTTATTGAAATCGGTAAAATTCTAAAAAAGCTTACGCCTCATCGATAGGGTGGAGATTCTTGAGTGAGATATCAAGTATAGGTGCCGAATGTGTGAGAGCACCGCTGCTGATGAAATCAACTCCGAGATCAACAAGTCTTGCGATATTTTCTCTGGTAACATTTCCGGATACTTCAACCTCAGCCTTTCCGGAAATGATGTTCATAGCCTCCTGCATATCCTCATGAGACATATTATCGAGCATTATTATGTCTGCGCCTGCTTCAACAGCCTCGCGTACCATATCAAGGTTTTCAACCTCAACCTCGATCTTTCTTACAAATGGAGCATATTCCTTGGCCATTGTCACAGCTTCCTTAACGCCTCCTGCGGCACCGATATGGTTGTCCTTAAGGAGAACACCGTCTGAAAGGTTGTATCTGTGGTTATTTCCGCCGCCGACTCTTACTGAATACTTCTCAAAGATACGGTTGTTAGGAGTTGTCTTACGTGTATCGAGAAGCTTTGTCTTAGAACCCTCAAGAAGAGCAGCAACAGAATGAGTATATGTTGCGATTCCTGACATTCTCTGGAGATAGTTAAGAGCAGTTCTCTCACCGCAGAGGAGAGCTCTGATGTCGCCGTAAACCTCAGCCATAAGAAGTCCCTTTGTAACCTTGTCGCCGTCTTTAACGTAGAACACAACCTTTGCGTTTTCGTCAAGAAGCTTGAATACGCGCTCGAATACCTGAAGTCCGCAGATTATACCGTCTTCCTTGGCGATAAGATCAACCTTGCCGTCCTTCGCCTCAGGCATTACTGAATTGGTAGAAACATCCTCACTGGAAATATCTTCTCTGAGAGCGCTCTCGATGAGCGGGTCAACATTTAATTTAAGTGTAACTGGATCAAACATATCTATTTTCCTTCCTTTTTAGCTTTTGCGTTTTCTTTTTCCTTCTTGATCTTTTCGTATTCCTCTTCATTTTTGAAGCCGGCAGAAGCCTTGTCAGCCTTCTGGATCTCTTCTCTTACAAGACGTCTGTACTTCTCCGTGATGGTATCGTCATTTTCATATATCTTAAGATCGACCTCTGAAAAGATCTTGGCACGTAAGTCTTCCTCGTGGTTGATACCGCTGTCGAGGTTGATGCTTCCGTAATTGCCTTCAATGTATGACTTCGTGATATCAAGAGCAGCTCTCTGGGCAAATACCATGCTTTCAAGAAGAGAGTTGCTTGCCAGACGGTTTCTTCCGTGTACGCCGTTGCAGGCTGTTTCACCTACGGCATATAATCTGTCCATGCTGGTCTTTGATTCATGGTTGACCTTGATACCGCCCATAAAGTAATGCTGTGCCGGAACAACCGGGATGCATTCCTCTGAAGGGTTGAAGCCCATCTTGCGGCAGTGCTTTACTATATTTGGAAAATGAAGGCTCAGCTCGTCAGGATTTATAGGACGCATATCCTCCCATACATGCTGGGTTTCATCCTTGGCCATCTGCGCATTTATTGCAGCGGTAAGGAGGTCTCTCGGAATAAGCTCATCAACGAAACGGTTCATATTCTTATCGTAGAGCTTTGCGCCTTCGCCTCTTACAGACTCAGAGATAAGGAAGCTTCGGTCCTCCTCGCAGTCTGTATAAAATGTTGTCGGATGTATCTGAACATAATTGATATCTCTGAGTTCCACGCCGTGCATGATGGCAATCGCAAGAGAGTCGCCGGTAAGATGGCGGTAGTTGGTTGAGTGACGGTAAAGTCCTCCGATACCACCTGTTGCAAGGATGGTAACGTCAGCCTCGATCTTCTCTAAGGTATTTGCGTCGAAGCCGGCCTCCTCCCAGGTAAGGGTTTTGCCGCCTCTTGTGATCGTTGTTTCGTCGGATTTACGGATCACGGCGCCGTAGCATACGTTATCCTTCTCGATGATATCAATAAGCTTTGTGTACTCGACAAGAGTAACATTTTTCATCTTCTTAACAGCTGCAAGGAGATGGCTGGTTATCTCTTTTCCGGTTACATCCTTATGATAGACTATTCTTTCTGCACTGTGGCCGCCTTCTCTTGTATAATCAAGAGTTCCGTCAGGATTTCTTGCGAATCTTGCTCCTACGGAGATAAGGTCGGAAAGAACCTTCTGCGAGGTTCGTATCATTATCTCTACCGAAACCGGGTCATTCTCGTAATGACCGGCTTTCATGGTATCTTCGAAATAGCTCTGGAAATCAGATTCATCCTTTAAAACGCACATTCCGCCCTGAGCAAGGAAGGAATCATTCGTCTCAAGATTTCTTTTGGTAATTATTAAGATCTGTTTGTCCTTCGGAAGATTAAATGCAGCGTATAAAGCTGAGCATCCGCTTCCTGCGATTAAAATATCTGTTTTCATAGGCCAATACCTCATGATGTTTTATTCTGTTG